>JAYTIO010000659.1:0-1767 GCA_043731805.1 Pedosphaera sp.
GATGTTCCTGGGCTTCGAGCGGGACCGGGAGCCGACGAACCTGGACATCGCCGGGGTGCTCAACGAGTTCGTGCCGCTGTCGAAACAGATGGCGGAGCAGATCACCGCGCTGCGCCAATGGGCCAAGGGCCGGGCGCGATTGGCCACTTCACCTGCTGCGCCGGAGCGCAGGCTTCGGAAGCTGGCGGCGTGAGGAGGAGGGAATCCACATCAGGGTGGATTCCTTTTACCTACCGGCTGCGTGGGCGTGGAGTTCGCCGCGCCGCCGGCCGAGGTCATGTGGCTAGGCGGATTGATTGCCCGGCGGCATACGCGATTCCCACGACGCCGGGGAAGGTGCGCAAGACTTCCGCTGCTGTGCATAGAACTTGGAAACCTTCACCGCGTCTGGAATTCTTCCTGACAGCACCATGAACGCAGCCGCCACCGCTCTCCTCCTCATCGCCCTCGGTCTGCCCAGCTTCGCTCAAACCACCAAGCCGCGGCCCGCGCCGGTCATTTCGCCCGAGATGAAGGCCGACCACAGCGCCACCTTCCGCCTCAAGGCCCCCAATGCGAAGGCCGTCTCCCTGCGCGGCCTGTGGATGAAGGAGCCGCTGCCGCTCACGCTCGGTGACGATGGCGTCTGGTCGGGGAGCGTGGGCGCGATTCCCGCCGGGGTCTGGGAATACAACTTCTCCGTGGATGGCGTGACCATGATTGACCCCGGCAATCCAGTGATCAAACCCATGCGTGAGCCGCGGGCCAGCATCTTGCACGTTGCGGGTTCGCCGCCACAGGCCTGGGACTTTCAGGATGTGCCGCATGGCACCGTGCATCAGCACAGCTATCTCTCCAAGGCGCTGAACCGTCCGCGTGAGGTCTGGGTTTACACGCCGCCGGGTTACGAGACCGGAACCGCCGGCAAGTATCCGCTGCTCGTCCTCCAGCACGGCTCGGGGGACAGCCACCAGACGTGGGTCGCCTATGGCAAGGCGCACTGGATTCTGGACAATCTCATCGCCGCCGGGAAAGTCCGCCCCATGGTCGTGGTGATGCTGGATGGCCATCCCTTCAGCACGGCCGCCTTGCAAGACCCGGCGAAACGCGCCGACGCGATGGGGGCTTTCCGCCGGGAGCTGTTCGAGGATGCGCTGCCGCTGGTCGAGGCTCGCTACCGCGTAGAGCCGGACGCCGCCCAGCGCGGCATCGTGGGCTTGAGCATGGGCGGCGGACAATCGCTCACGGTCGGTCTGGGCAATCTCGACCGCTTTGCCTGGGTCGGCTCCTTCAGCGGTGTGCCGCCGGAGGAGGCGGTCGGCAAAGCCGTGCTCGCCGACGCCGCCGGCACGAATGCAAAGCTGCGGCTGCTCTGGATCGGCTGCGGCCAGGACGACTTCCTGCGCCCGCGCAACGAGGAGTTCATCGCCAGGCTCAAGGAGGCCGGCATCTTCCATCAATGGCATCTCACGGCGGGCGGACACTCATGGCCCGTCTGGCGCGGGTATCTCGCCGACTTCCTGCCGCTGTTGTTTCAGCCGGGGAAGCGTTGACCGCGCACTGTTGTGTCCGAATTGGTCGGACCATCCCCACGCGTGTGGGGAGAACCTTGCGTGGTCGGGGGAGTCGGGTGGTCACGGCGGACCATCCCCACGCGTGTGGGGAGAACAAGACTAGCTTCTCAAGCTCGGCCAACAGCAGCGGACCATCCCCACGCGTGTGGGGAGAACGCAGCGGCGAACGCCGCACGCGCATTGGCAGACGGACCATCCCCACGCGTGTGGGGAG
>JAYTIO010000660.1:0-2671 GCA_043731805.1 Pedosphaera sp.
TGGAGCCGGAGCTGACCCGCATCAGCCTCCGCTCCAAGAGCGAACGCGTGAACGTGAACACCATCGCCGGCAAGTTCGGCGGCGGCGGCCACCCCGCAGCAGCGGGCGCGCGCATCCCCGGCAAGCCGCTCTCCGTTCAGCGCAAAGTCATCGCCGCCATCAAGAAAGCCCTGGCCGCCGCGAAGTAAGCGCAGGCCATTTCGTCAGACACTTCCCATGCTCCAATTCGATTCCCTCGACGGTGCCCTGCTCGTGGACAAGCCCGTGGGCTGCACCTCGCACGACGTGGTGGACGACATCCGCCGCCGCTTCGGCATCCGGAAAGTCGGCCACTGCGGCACGCTCGACCCCAACGCCACCGGCCTGCTCATCATCGTGCTCGGGCGCGGCACCAAGCTCTCCGAGAAGCTCATGTCCGACGACAAGGTCTATGAGGGCGACATCAAATTCGGCGAGGCCACCGACAGCTACGACGTGGACGGCAAAGTCACCGCCACCCTCCCCGTCCCGCCACTCACGCTCGATCAGTTGAACGAGGCCGCCGCCGCGTTTGTCGGTGACCTTCAGCAAATCCCGCCAATGGTTTCCGCGAAGAAACAGGGTGGCATCCCGCTCTACAAGCTCGCGCGCAAAGGCATCGAAGTCGTCCGCGAGCCGCGCCTCGTCCACATCTTCAACTACCGCTTCAGCGCCTACGCCGAGCCGCTAGCCAAGTTCCGCGTCGCCTGCACCAAGGGCACCTACGTCCGCTCCCTCGCCCACGAACTCGGCCTCAAGCTCGGCTGCGGCGCACACCTCGCCACCCTCCGCCGCGTCACCTCCGGCAAGTGGGACGTGGCCAATGCCCTCACCCTCGACGCCATCCTCGCGCTCCCGATTGGCGAGTTGGAGAAGCGCGTCATTCCCTTCCTGCAACTGGCCCGGTGAGGGGAAAGGGTTGAGGGGTTGAAAAGTTAAAGAGTGGAAGAGTGAAAATGCGGATGGGCGCCCGACACGAAAGCCGCTTCAACCCTTCAACTCTTTAACCCTTCAACCGCCCACCATGCCCGTCCTCACCACCGCCACCGAACTCCGCGCCAGCCCACACAAAGTCTGCGTGGCCATCGGCGTTTTCGACGGCGTGCATCTCGGCCACCAGCAAGTCATCCGGCAGACGCTCACCGACGCCCGCCAGCACGAGGGCGTCCCCGTCGTCATCACCTTCGACCGCCATCCGAGCACCGTCGTCGCGCCCGACCGCGTGCCGCCGATGCTCTACTCGCTGCCGCAAAAACTCCGGGCCATCGAGTCCGTCGGCGTCGCGAACACCCTGCTCATCCACTTCGACCGCGCGTTCAGCCAGCAGACCGGCGAGCAATTCATCCGCAGCCTCGCCCGCGACTTCGGCCACCTCCACAGCGTCTGCGTCGGCGCGGAATTCACCTTCGGCCACCAGCGCAGCGGCGATGTCGCGCTGCTCAAACAACTCGGCGCGGAACTCAAGTTCACCGTCCACGGCCTCGCCGCCGTCGCGCTCGATGGCGAAGCCGTCAGCAGCACGCGCATCCGCGAAGCCGTCCGCACCGGCGACCTCGACGCCGCTAGCCAGATGCTTGGCCGCGAGTATTCCATCGCGGGCGCCGTGATTCGCGGCGACCAGCTCGGGCGCAAGCTCGGCTTCCCCACCGCGAACCTCGCCGTGACCGGCCTCGTCCTCCCGCCCAACGGCGTCTATGCCGTCCACGCGCGCCTACGCGGAAAGGAGCATCGCGGCGCATTGAACCTCGGTCTCCGCCCCACCCTCGCCAGCCCCACGCCGCGTCTTCAATGCGAAGTCCACCTCTTCGACTTTGCGGAAAACATCTACGGCGAGGAGCTCGAACTCACCTTCGCTGCCAAGCTCCGCGCCGAGCAGAAGTTCCCCGACCTGGCCGCCCTCCAGTCCCAAATCCCCCGCGACCTCGCCGCCGCCCGCGCCTGCTTCGCGTAGCTCACCGTGGAGCGCGGACGCCCACGTCCGCCGCCGCTTCCGCCTTTCGCCAAAGAGCTGTGGACGTATAGCAGTTAACAAAAACATTGGCACCTATCGGCGGTTTTCACCAAGGTCCCTGCGGTGACTGAGGCGCGGTGCTTACCGAGTGGGTGGCCGCGAGTGCGCCGTGGCCGGCGGTAAAGAACGGCGGCGTAGTGGGGCAGGCTTCCAGCCCGCGAACCGAGGCTAGGAATTGTGCTGCTCCTACCGAGCCGCCACGCGGGCAAGATGCCCGCTGCGACAGGCTGGAAGCCTGCCCCACTTCGGCAGCGGCCGCCGCGCTTCGGCGTTCGGGTTAAACCGACTTGGCCGCGCCTCTCTTCACCAGCCGGTGTCAGGCTGCCAACGTCAGGGGCCAAAGGTCAGCACGACGATATCACCCCGGTGTCTCACTCAGTGGCAAGCTGCACCCGGCCCGAAGTTGGGCGCGGGTTTGGGCTTGGAAATATAGGAAGCGATTGCGCACGCTGCCATCATGTTAGCCAAGATCTGTTCCGCCGCCGTGCAGGGCATCGAGGCGTATCCCGTCGAAGTGGAGGTCAATGTCGGCTGGGGCGACACCAACGTCGCGATTGTTGGCCTGCCCGATGTGGCGGTGAAGGAGTCGCGCGACCGGGTGAGCACCGCGCTGACCAACTCGGGGTTCAAGTTTCCGATGGG
>JAYTIO010000661.1:0-2648 GCA_043731805.1 Pedosphaera sp.
GTTCGGCTTCCAGTTCGCGAGCTCCCTCACGTTCGCTTCGCTGACCTTCTTTTCGTCGTAGTTGCGCAGGACGGATTCCAGCACGATGCGGACGCTCACGGGCAGGCGCGAGATGGGGCCGACGCCGGCGGCTTCCAGCGCGGGAAGCGAGTAGAACTGGCCTGACTTGCCGTTGCCGAGGTCAAAGGATTGAAGCGTGTTGAACAGGTTATGGCTCATAAAATAGTGTCGCAGTCAGCGGGAAAACATCCCGTTCAGACGGGCGAAAATGAGGATTGGGCGGGGGAGTGTCAAGGCGACGGCTTGTCAGACAGCTTGCCAGCCAACTCCCAGCGACATATAGAAACCCCACATGAAACTGACCGATGTAGATCAATACGTGGCCATGCGCGCATCGCTAGCGCAGGAAAAGGCCACCCTCGAAGCCCGGCTCGCTGCCATCAACCGTGCGCTGGATGGGAGCCCCGGACCCGCCGCCGCCAAACCCGGGCCGAAACCTGGTCGCAAGCCTGGCCCGAAGCCCGGACCCAAACCCGGCCCGAAGCCGGGTGACCGCCGTGGCCCGCGCGCCAAGAACTCCATGACCATGAAGGAAGCGATGACCGAGGCGCTCGGCAAAAAGGCGTTGGGCCGGAAGGAGTTGCTCGAGGCCGTCAAGCAGCTGGGCTACACGTTCACAGCCAAGGACGCTCTCAGCTCCATCAGCACCGTGCTATACACCGACAAGTCCTTCAAAAACACCGGCGGCCAATTCAGCGTCGGCAAGTAACCAGCCCCACTTCGTCGCCGCCCGGTGATTCATCGCGAGTCGCCGGGCGGTTCACTTAACCACCTTCATGCTGGCCAAGCGCGTCATCCCGTGTCTCGACGTTCACGATGGCCAGGTCACGCGCGGCGTGCAGTTCGGGCGCGCGGAAGCGGGCGGCCTGCGGAACGTCGGCGACCCGGTCGAACTCGCGCTCCGCTACAACGAGCAGGGTGCGGACGAGATGGTGTTCTTCGACATCACCGCCAGCGCGCACGGGCGCGCGAGCATGGTGGCCGTGATCGAGCGCGCGGCCGACCAGTGCTTCATGCCGCTCACCGTCGGCGGCGGCATCCGCGTGCTGGAGGATATGCAGACCATGCTCCGCGCCGGCGCAGACAAGGTGAGCATCAACTCCTCCGCGCTCGCCACGCCGGACCTGATCCGGCAAGGGGCCGAGAAGTTCGGCAGCCAATGCATCGTCGTCTCGATTGACTGCCAGCAGGTCGCGCCCGACCGCTGGGAAGTGTTCGCAAAGGGGGGGCGGCAAGCGACCGGCCTCGAAGCGGTCGCGTGGGCGCAACGCGCCGTGGCCCTCGGCGCGGGCGAAATCGTCCTCAACTCCATTGACGCCGACGGCACCCAGGCCGGCTTCGACCTCGTCATCACCCGCCGCGTGAGCGAGGCGGTCGGCGTGCCGGTGGTGGCCAGCGGCGGCGCGGGCAGCTTGGAACACCTGGCGGACGTCCTGTTGGAAGGCCGGGCCGATGCGGTGCTGGCCGCGAGCATCTTTCACTTTGGCACCTACACCGTTGGCGACGTGAAACGCCACCTAGCCGGGAAGGGTATCCCCGTGCGCAACACGTGAGCCACTCATGTCCTCGTTTACTGACCAACTCAAGTTCACCGCCGACGGCCTCCTCCCGGCCATCATCCAGGAGCAGTCCACTGGCCGCGTGCTGATGATGGCCTGGATGAACCGGGCCTCGCTCGAAACCACCATCACCACTGGCAAGACGCACTTCTGGAGCCGGTCGCGGCAGAAGTTCTGGATGAAGGGCGAGTCCAGCGGCCATGTGCAGGTGGTGAAGGACATCGCCTTCGACTGCGACGGCGACACGCTGCTCATCCAGGTCGAACAGACCGGCGCGGCGTGCCACGAGGGCTTCAAGAGCTGCTTCTTCCGCAGCATCGAAGCAGGAGGAGCGCAGTGGAAAGAGACCGAGCCACGGCTCGAAACGCCGGAGCAAATCTACGGGAAGAAGGCATGAGGGATTTTTTATAAGGAGAGCAGGAAGGCAGGAACCGAGCGGCCACCGAGTTTCTCCCTCTCCTGCCCTCCTGCCCTCCTTATAAAATCCCTCCCCTCCTCGCCATGGAAGACTTTGTCCCCTTCGCCAGCCGTGATTACCTCATCACGCTCGGGCTGCTGGTCTTCGCGCGCGGGATGGACTTCCTCAGCACTTGGTTCGCGACGCCCAACCTGGCACTCGAGGCGAATCCGCTGGCCAAACGCCTCGGCTGGAAATGGGGCATCGCCTTCAACCTCCTGCTCTGCCTCGCGGCGGCACACTGGCCGCTGGCGGGCCTCATCGTGACCACGACCAGCCTGCTGGTGGCGGCGCGCAACTTCAAATCCGCCTGGCTCATGCGCGCGCTGGGCGAGGCGGACTATTCCCTGCTCGTGGGCGACGCGATGAACCGTTCCAGCCGCCGTTCCTTCCTCATCAGCGTGTTGGGCGAGACGCTCCTGTTCGGCCTCGTGGGCGGCGCGGTGGTGCTGTCGAGCGAGTGGCCGTCGGTCCCGCTGGCGGTCGGCCTGGGGATGGCCGCCTATGCCGTGGCCGTGGCGTTCTACTCCCTGCTGGCGGTGTGGCGGAGGTGGTGGCCCTGAACGGCCGAG
>JAYTIO010000662.1:0-1888 GCA_043731805.1 Pedosphaera sp.
GCACCGCGCGTGGCGCGACGGCACACACGCCTACCCCATCAAGTCCGCCGCCGCGAAGCACCTGCCGCCCGGCCAGTTCACCCTCACCCGCACCGGCCAGACGCTGCGGCTGGAATGGGTGCCCGCGCAGCGCGCCAGCGGCGGGCCGGTCGTGCGAGAGGCGGTGGTGAGATGAAATTGCGAATGGCGAATGGCGAATGGCGAATGCTCAGACGGAAGCCGATGGCGCTGCTCGCGCGCATTCGCCATTCGCCATTCGCCATTCGCAATTCCTCGGGCTTCACCCTCATCGAGTGCCTCGCCTACCTTGGCCTCTTCGGCCTCTTCATCGTGCTCGTCATGACCACCTTCTTCCACGCCCGGGAAGGCTCGGACGCGCTCCGCCGCAACGCCGATGATGTTACCCGCGCGCTGCACGCCGGCGAGCGTTGGCGTGAGGACGTGCGCACCGCCACCGCGCCACCGCGCCTGGTCACGGAGAACGGCCAGACCTGGCTCGCCCTGCCGCACGGGACGAACACGACCGTTTACACCTACGACCGAAACACGCTCTGGCGGCAGTCGCACACGAACCAGCCGTGGCAACCCGTGCTCACCCGCGTGGCCGCCTCGCGCATGGAGCCCGACGCCCGCCAGCACGTCACCGCGTGGCGCTGGGAAGTGGAGTTGCAACCCAAGGACGAGAAGAAACGAACCAAGCCCCGCTTCACGTTCCTCGCGGTCACATCACCGAAGGCCCAGCCATGAAACTGCCGCCTAACGCACAACTCAAAACTCGGAACTCAAAACCGAAAGGCGGTTCTGCCACCATCCTTGTGCTCGCGCTGGTGGCCATCATGATGGTGTTCCTCACCACCAACCAACGCGTCTTGAGCAGCCTCAAGCGGGAGGTTCGACTCGTGGAGCAGCAGCAGTTGAAAAAGTTTCAGCCGCCCCCCGCCAAGCCCAACGCCCCGCCCGCCCGCCCCTGAGTCAACATGGCTGAAGCCGCGCCCAACCCGAACCCGTCGCCCGTCGGCCCGAACGGCGAGGACTTCGCCGCTTCAGTGCCGGAGTCATGGCGCACGGCGCAGGCGCAGCGCACCAGCCCCGCGCGCCGGATTGTGGTGATGGAGGATTCGATGCGGTGCCTGACGTGTGGCTGGCTCTCACTGGTGCCGGTGCTGGGCGTGGCCTTCGTTATCTCCGCCGTCAGTCATTTCCGCCGCGTGGACCGCGAGCGCGCCGCGTGGAACCCCGCCGCGCACCTCTGGCTGCGCGGCTTGGTGCTGGCGAGCTTCGGCTGCTGGACGAACCTGTTTTGGCTCTGGCTCGTGTTCTGTGCCCTGGGCGACAACGAGCACACTTCTGATGGTGATCTGGGGATGCTGCTCGTTTACGTGCTGGCCTTCGGCAGTGCGCCGACACTGCTCGGGCTGGGCTACGCCGCGACGCGCTGGTCGAACCGCTTCGGCCAGTTCGCCCACCGCACGCGCGTCGGGTTGCTGGTGCTCATGGTCACCGCTTACGGCACCCTGCTCTACTTGGTCTGGATGAATGAGGCCGAGCGCAGCAGCGCCCGGACCGCCATCTACGGATTGTCGGAAGTTCAGTTCGTCACCCAAATCACGCTGTGGATGTTCTGGCTCATCGGCGGGTTCATCGGCCTGGCCATGCGCGGGGTGAAGTCCTGGTGGTGGCTCGCGTGGTTGGCCGGAGCCGCGCTGCTGACGGCCTGGGTGGGGCTGGATTGACGACCGGGCCACAGCCATTGGGTGCGCACTCCCCCCATCCAACATCCAAAGCCACATCGCCCACCACGCCGCTCCTGAACTCTTGCAGAACGTCCTGCAACCTCTGACCGAGCAAGGCTACGACGGCGTAAAACGACAATTAGCCAGCAGCTTGC
>JAYTIO010000663.1:0-4721 GCA_043731805.1 Pedosphaera sp.
ACGGGCTGGCCGCGCAGCTTCGGGTCGGACGCCTGCTCAACCGAGGCGAAGAAGGCATCCGCGTCGAGATGGACGATGACGCGCATGGGGCCAGTGTGCCGGAGGGGAACGGACAAGGGCTGTCCTAGGAACTCACTCCGGGGCGCGGCGGATGAGGGCACGCAGGACGCCCTGGATCATCAACTCCTCGGCGGGGATCAGGTCGGGATACCTGGGGTTCTCGGCCTTGAGGCAGGGCTTGCCGTTCTTCAGCACGAACGTCTTGAGGGTGCTCTTACGGTCCAAGAGGGCGGCGACGACTTGGCCGGGGCGCGGCTCCGGGCCATGTTCGAGCAGCACGATGTCGCCGTCGCAGATGTGCTTTCCAATCATGGAGTCGCCCGTGACGCGCAGGGCGAAAGTGTTGCGGGTGGGCTTGAAGCCGATGCTCTCAATGTCCACGGACACGCAACCCTCAGCCGCCTGCTCCCGGTCGCTGCCCATCCCGGCCGGGATAGTGCCGAACACCGGGATGTCCACGATGCGACGGCGAAACCGTTGCAGCGGGGAGATGAGCTTCAGCGCCCGTGCCCGGCCATCGCTGGCTTCGAGGCAGCCCTTCTGGCGGATCAGCCGCAGATGATCGGCGACGGTGGTGAGGCTGCGGAAACCGAAGTGGCGGGCAATCTCGGCGAAGGTGGGTGCGACGCCGGCCCGCTCCTGCTCCCGGCGGATGAAGTCGAGGACTTGCTGCTGGCGGCGGGTGAGGGGTGGCATACCGTATGGCGTGACGGTATCTCCCGGCAGCGTCCCGTCAACGGGGAGTTGTTCACAGCCAGTGGTCGTCGCAATCTGCGGCAACAGCGGCCGCCTACTTCCGAGTAAACGGTTTGACGGGCACCACGACCAACCCTTCCGACTCATCGCCGTATGTTTCGACGGCACCCGAGGCAAGGTAATGCGCGGTCAGCGCACACAACGCAGCGTCGATCCGGTCAATGCCCTTGAGGTTTTCCGTCGCCCCACCCGCCTGGCGCAATAGCTCCGGACGTTGGACACGTTTGTTTTTGGCCGACACGGGTTTCCCCGCCAGTGCCCAGGTGATCGCGTGAGGATAGGTTTCGAAGCACAGCCGGCGAGTTGTTGATCCTAATCTCCCCTCGAATAGAGTATGGGTTTTGTGGAGAGCACGAAACAATGCTTCGCCGTTGAGCATCCAGTCGAAATTGCCCGTAGGGTGACGTTTCGCTGCCGCACGGGTGGGGGTCGAATAGCACCAAATCTTCTTCTCCATCAACTGCCGTTCACAGGCGCGTGCGGCTCCTGTGCTGCTCCAGCGACACGGCGCATCCACGCCGATCAACACCGCGCCCTGCTCCCTGCACCAGTCTGCAATCTCGGCAGCCGACTTCGATTCGTAATGAGCAAGGTATTGCCCGCCACTCAAGGCAACGGCATGAAACCCCTTCCGGACTCCGCCGACATCCACTCCGGCGACGATTCTTTGGTGAGACATAAGTTGGGGCGGTCAGCACGAGGCTGTCGTTTGTTGGAGGATTATCTAAGTTTCAGAATGCGCGACATGGAGGTGCCAGATCTATGAAAATCGCAGGGCCGCCATCAGCAGCTTCGCCTTGGGCTCTGGAATGCGCTTCAGTCCGAAGGTATCCTTTGTAAAGTAGCCCATCATCCGGCGCTCGAACTGGTTTCCTTTGGGCATGGGGAAACTCCAGAAGCGTTCCCCGGGTAGGCTCACGGCAGCCAGCGTGGGCAGCACGGCCGCGAAATGCTCGCCCACAAGCGTCATCTCAGCCTGCCCGAGGTGTTTGCCGACGCGGTGCATGTGGTGCAGGGACATTTCTCTCCGCAATCCAAGCACGTCGGGTTTGGTCATCGTTAGGTGCACACGGGCCTCAGCCAACCGTCGAAACCTCCAGCGCTCCAGTTCGGCAAAGGTTCAGGCCACCCTGTCCTCAGGCGGAGATTGCCGCTGTCACCGTGGAGTTCCTCCTTTAGCATCGGGGCGTGGCGCGATACTCACGCAATGATCAGGCCGGGGTCGAGCTTCCGAAGGCGAAGCTGGACCGGGAATCGCTCCGGCAGGTGTTGGAGCTCTTCCGCTATCTCCGCCCTTACCGCGCCCGGTTCAGCGCCGCCATGGCAGCGTTGTTTGCCTCCAGCCTGTTGAGCCTGTCGTTCCCGTATCTCGCGGGGAGCATTGTCGACGCCGCCGTGCGCCACAACCAGGGCGGCAGCCTGGCGGGCGTGGATCGAACGGCGCTCCTGCTGATGGGCATCCTGGCGGTTCAAGCGGGCTTCTCCTACTTCCACGCGCTCTCGTTCGCCACCGTGGGGCAGCGCAGCCTCGTGGATCTGCGGCGGGACACCTACGCAAGATTGATCTCGCTGCCCATGACGTTCTTCGCCGAACGCCGCGTGGGCGAGCTGGCCAGCCGGCTGTCCGCCGACCTGATTCAGATCGAGGACACGCTGATCACCATCCTGCCGCAGTTCCTGCGCCAGAGCACGTTGCTGGTCGGCGGCATCGCGCTGATCGCCGCCACCTCGCTGAAGTTGACGGGCATCATGCTCGTAAGCCTGCCGGTGTTGACCGTGGTGGCCGTCGTGTTCGGTCGCAAGACACGCAAGATTGCCCGCGAAGCGCAGGATTGCCTCGCCGACACGGCCACGATCGTCGAGGAAACCCTCCAAGGCATCGTGAACGTCAAGGCGTTCGCCAACGAAGGCTATGAACTCACGCGCTACCACGATGGACTGGGAAAGTTCCTGACCGCCACCTTGCGCGGTGCCCGACTGCGGGCGGCGTTCATCGCCTTCATCATTTTCGCGCTGTTCGGCTCCATCGTGCTGGTGCTCTGGTCGGGGGCGCGGCTGCTGCAGCAGGGCGAGATCACGTTCGGCGATCTCACCCGTTTCATTCTCTACACAACCTTTGTGGCCGGGGCGATGGGCCAGTTCGCGGAGTTATACAGCCAGCTCCAGAAGGCCATCGGTGCGACCCAGCGCGTCCGGGAACTGCTCCGGGAGACCGGCGAAGTGGAAGCTCGCCTCGGCCCCACACCACCTTCGACCTTGCCCCGGCTGCGCGGCGACGTGGTGTTTGAACAGGTTCACTTCAGCTACCCTTCACGACAGGGGGTCGAAGTGCTGCATGGGATCAACCTCGCGGCGCTCTCCGGTCAACGGATCGCGCTCGTCGGCCCGAGTGGCGCGGGCAAGTCCACCCTCATCTCCCTGTTGCTTCGGCTGTATGACCCGTCGGCTGGCCGCCTGTTGATCGACGGTCGGGACGCCCGCGACTACCGGCTCGCCGAGCTGCGCGGGCAAATGTCCATGGTGCCCCAGGAGGTGCTGCTCTTTGGCGGGAGCATCGCGGAGAACATCGCCTACGGAAAACCTGGGGCGAGCGCGGAGGAGATCGAACAAGCGGCCCGTCAGGCCAACGCGCATGAGTTTGTGCAATCCTTTCCGCAGGGCTACGCCACGCTGGTGGGCGACCGCGGCATCAAACTCTCCGGCGGGCAGCGGCAGCGAGTCGCCATCGCCCGGGCGATCCTGAAGAACCCCGCCATTCTCATCCTGGATGAAGCGACCAGTTCTCTGGATTCGGAGAGCGAACGGCTGATTCAGGAAGCGTTGGAGACGCTGATGCGCGGGCGCACTTCCTTTATCATCGCGCACCGCCTCGCCACCGTGCGGCATGTGGATCGGATCATCGTCATCGCGGACGGACGGGTCGTGGAATCCGGCACCCACGAGGAACTACAGGCCATTGAGGGCGGTGTTTACCGCCGCCTCGCCGCGCTACAATTCCGCGAGTGACATTGAAACGATGTCGCACCGCTTGCGCAGGGACGACCAAGGCAGCAGTTACGACTACGGCGGAAACACCGGCAGCAGTTGCCAGGCCCGCGCCTCCTGCCCCGGTCCCTCGACTGACAACGGTGGGGTTTCACCCCAGCTGAAGCCATCAATCTGAGCTTAGCCCGAGCGGTCCAGCGTGACGGCGTCGGCGGGAGGCGCGCGTCGGTCCGGCACGCAAATACACCCCGGTGTCCTTCGCGCTCAGGTTCGAGCTGCTCCTGCAGTTGCTTGCTAAAACGATGCTGACGAATTCTGAGCCGCCGGCCTGCCTCCCCGTTTGGGCGCAACCACGCCGTCTGCGGAGGTCAAGCAGCACCCAGTTCGGCGGGGTAGTTGTTGTGGATCTCGCCCTCCAAGGTGGTTGGGGTCAGGCCGTCTTTCTTCGCCTTCTTCCGCTCACCTTGCTCGTTGTAATCGCCCCATTGCTTGAAAAAGAACGTTACGCCGTGCCTGGCACATTGGTCCCGCAACGAAGTCGCCCATTCCTTCTGCATCTGGCGCGTGGAGCCACTTTCTCCGCCGACCACCACCCAGTCGAGGCCTTCGCACTTCGCGAGCTGGATCGGCCCCAGCAACGGTTCGCAGCTCAACCAACGAACGGCTGCCTTGGTGTTCTGCTAATGCTTGTGGCGCTCGTCGAAAGTTTCCTGGTTTTCGGTGGAAGCACCGAGCCAGATGTGAGCCGGTGGCTTCCGTTTGGCGTAGCGCCGGTTGGTAAACTCCGCCAACCGTTCCGGGCGCTTGGTGAGGACCTGAAACAGTGCCGTCCCATAGGATTCATGCGCAAAACCATTGATTCTATTGGGTTGCATCGCTGCCAACCGTGGTTTTACCCCCTACGCTCCATCTCACAGCCG
>JAYTIO010000664.1:0-3247 GCA_043731805.1 Pedosphaera sp.
GCGGACTTCCAGTTGCTCTGCTCGGCGTAACGCTCGGCGCGCGTGAGCTGGTGGCGCTCCTCCTCGGTGAGGCGGGTCCAGCGGTCAGGAGCGAGCCGGGCGTGGGCCGACATGGCGAGCAGGCCACAGAGGAAAAACAGGAGACGCAGTTTCATGGCAGTCAGGAAAGATTATTAGCCACAGATGAAACACAGATGAAACACGGATGGGGAAGAGTTTATCAGGAAAGCAGGAAGGCAGGAAAAGAAGACAACTGTCGGGCGGCCCAGCTTTCCTGCTTTCCTGCCTTCCTGATTAATCCCGTCATCTGTGTTCCATCTGTGTTTCATCTGTGGCTAAAAAGTCGGGTTCACTTATCCACTTCGGTGGCGAGCACGATGGCGGCGTCGCACTGGTTCACGATGTCCATGAGCTTCACCGCGCTGCCGTATTCCACGCCGCGGTCAATGTTGATGATGACCGCGCGGTCCTTGGTGCCGACGAGCTTGGCGGTGATGCCGGCCTTGAGCGCGTCCCAGGTGGTCTTCTCGCCATTCAGGAAAACATCCTTCTGCATATTGAGCTGCACGGAGACGCTTTTGTTCTCGGCGTTCTTGGCGGTCGAGGCCTTGGGCAGCTTGAGGTCAATGCCCGTCACGTTCACGAACGTCGTCGCGACCATGAAGATGATGAGCAGCACCAGTGAAATATCAATCATCGGGATGAAGTTGATGGCCGCTATCGGCTCATCCGAGTCGTCTTGGAGGTCCATTGCCATAAGCGTGGTCCGGCGTTTGGGAATTACTTCTTGGCCGTCGCGGCGGCGATTTGGGCGCGCAGGTCGCGATAGGCTTGGAACGCTTGCGACTCCAGTTCTAGCGCCATGTTCGAGATGGCCTTGCTGAAGAAGTTGTAGAACATCAGCGCCGGGATGGCCACCAGCAGGCCGGTGGCGGTGGAGACCAGCGCCTCCGAAATGCCCGCCGCGATGACGCTCGGCCCGCCCATGCCCTGCGAGGCGATGTCCGAGAAGGCGGTGATGATGCCCTTGCACGTGCCGAACAGCCCGACGAACGGCGAGATGGACGCGATGGTGGCGAGGATGGGCAGGTATTGTTTCAGCCGCGCCATCTCGCCGCGCAGGGTGAGCGTCATCACGCGCTCGGCATCGGCGCTCTCGGCGTCACGACCCGAAGCAGCCTCGGCGAGAATCATAGCGGCGAGCGGCGACTCGCTTTGGCGGCAGCGCTCCAGCACCTGGTCGTATTGCTTCTGCTCCAGCAACTCTTTGACGGCGTCGCGCAATGACTGCGTCGCGAGCCGCACCTGCTTGAAGAAGGCGAGCCGCTCCAGCACCACGCCGATGCTGATGATTGAGAGCAAAATCAACGTGGCCATCGTCATGCCACCCGCAAGTATCCATTCCCACAACATAGGTTTTTCTTTGGTTAACGGTTATCTGACGTCTGCTGAAGCAAATCTGTGGCAAGCAATCTCGCTCACCGGGCAGCCGGGTCTGGCAGGCGAATCCAAGCCGGGCATGAGTGCAAAGTGTGTCGGGCGCTCGCACCTCCCATTAGCACCGGGCTTCAGCCTTCCTTGCAGTCCGCCGCCTTCACCGGCTGGGCGCTCGCACCTCCCATTAGCACCGGGCTTCAGCCCGGTGACGCGGACAAACGAGGCAGGAGCCGTTTCAACGGCTTCGGCCCCTCGGCCTGAAGCGCGTGGTCGAAGCGCTGCCAAACGGCTGAAGCTGTCTCTTTTTGACCACCCGCCGCCTGAAACAGCGTAACAACCGTCTGGAAAGCCAGTTGGAGCGCATAACAGTGCCCACCCAAACGGTAACAGTGCCCCATCGGACGGTAGCAGTGGCACCCCACGGCGTAGCGGTGGCGGTCCATGGCGCAACCCCGGTTCCCCACAGCGCAACCCCGCCTGCCCAGCCGACAACAGTCCGGCCCCACGCGGCAGCAGTCCCCTCCCAACCGACAGCAGCGGCTGGACGGGCGGCAACCCCGCTGCCGCAATCCGTTTCACACCTTCTCCCTTCCTCGGAGGAGGGGAGAAGATGGCCGTAGGCCGGATGAGGGGTGCGGCCACCAACGCCGCCGCCCGTAACCCCTCACCCCGGCCCTCTCCCCTCATCCGATGAAGGGAGAGGGAGCCAGCGCGCGGCGAGGTCCCCAAGCCAGTCCGCCGAATGTCATTCGGAAGTGGTAAAAGACGGCGGTGCGCGCTCACTTCTTCCCCCCCTTCCCTTCCAACATCATCTTCCACTCGCTGTAGCCGGCCATCGCCTGCGCGAGGATGTTCACGCCGAGCTGATACGACTGCTCCGCCGACTCCGCGCTCGTGCCGCCGTGCGTGTCCTTCCACGCGTCGGAGATGGAGCCTTGATGGTAGAAGGCCACCCAGCGCCCGTCCTTCTTCCAGCCCAGCGCGCGCGTGCCGCTGTGCGCCCAGAGCGGCGGCGCGCCGTTGAGCGGATACGGCGCCTGGTAAAGCGGGTCGTCATCGGGAATCTCCACCGCCGCGACCTCCGGCAGCACCGTCTGCATGAGCCGGATGAACACGCTGTGAAACTGGTTCCCGCCGTTGTCGGCAAAAATCATCCCCCGGTTCTCCAGGAGGTAGCTGCGGACGGCCTTCACCTCACGCGCATCGAAGCGGAAGGCGTAGCTGCCCACCAGGAACACCACCGGCGGCGCGCGGCCTTTCACATAGCGGCCCAGCTCCAGAAACGTCACATCCATCGGAATGGTCGAGACCGGCATCTTCGCGCGCCGGCCAAATTCCTTCGTGAGGTTCTCGTCCGAGCCGTTCCGCAGGTTGAAGTCCCAGTTGCCGCCCTCGTAACGCACGCGCACAAAACTGAAGCGCACGCCCTCCCGGCCCGCCGCATAGCCCGCCGGACCCGCGCCCTCGCCCTGGCCGATTTTGTATTCGTTGGCCGTGACCTCCTTGAGGTTGAGCGGCGTGAGTTCGAGCGGCGGCACCTCGAAGATGACGGAGCTGTTCGGGTTCACCAGCACGCGTTTGCGTTGCACCTTCTTCACCTCGACCTTCATCTGCTTAATCATCGCCTTGGGCTTGCCCGACCCTTTGACGAGGTCGTAGGTCTTCTTGCAACCGGGGATGAACATCGGCAGCACCAGCATCAACAGCAGGCCCGCGTGGCCGAGGAACGAGTAAGAAGCGTAACGCCGCAGCCGTCCGTGCTTGCCCTGCCAATACACCGCGTCGCGCCGGAAGGGATTCCAGACGCGGG
>JAYTIO010000665.1:0-8659 GCA_043731805.1 Pedosphaera sp.
CACGATCATCGCAACGCCTCCCGCACGACGGTCAGCAGCAGGAGGACTTCCTCCGCGTCGAAGCCGGCGGGCACCGCGACGGTCGCGCCCTGCGGCAACGGCACGACGAAGACCGCGCCCGGGCCGGTCGCGGGCAAACTTGTGCAGGGCAACAGACTCAGGGATCCGGCCACCTGGACTTCGGCCAGCCGGGAAGCTTTTCGTTTCATCCACCCCAGCTTCTCACCCCGCTCGCCGCTCGCCTAGATGGGTCCGCCGGTTGGATACATTCAAGGCGCAGACGCGCTGGGTTTATTCTGAGCACCCCACGCTGACTGCCGTGGCGGGTCTGGCCATGGTGCCGGAGTTGTCCGTGGTCAGCCCCAAGCGCTTCGCCAGCGGGGACCTGACGGAGGCGAAGCTGGTGGCCATCCTCGCGCGCTACCAGCCGGAGCAACTGCTCCTGCATGCCCGCAAAAACGAGCGGCACACGGCCTTGGTCGAGCAGTTCAAGGCCACCCATTTGCTGCACCGCAAGTTCCCCGGTTACGAGCAGTGGGTGAAGGCGGACTTGCTGCCGGCGCGGCGGCGCGAGGCGCTGGTCGCAGCGTCAGTCCCCAGCAATCCGTCCCCGCCAGCCGAGGCCGACCGCAGGTCGGCCCTGCCAGCAGCATCGCCCGAACCATGAAACTGTCCGTCACCTTGCCGGTGTATAACGAGGAGCGCCGCTTGGAACGCGGGGCGCGGGGTTTAAGCGCGTTTCTGGCGGAGCACTTCGGCTCCGACTAAGAGCTGGTCCTCGCTGACAACGCTTCGACGGATGGCACGGCGGCGCTGGGGCGGCGGCTGGCGGCGAAGTTGCCGGCCACGCGCTATGTGCGGCTAGAGGCCAAGGGGCGCGGGGGCGCGTTGCGTCGGGTGTGGACCGAGAGCGACGCAGCGGTGTGCGCTTAGATGGATGTGGATTTGTCCACGGGGCTGGCGACGTTCCCGGCGCTGGTGCGGGCGGTGGAGCGGGAGGGCTTTGCCATTGCGGTGGCGTCGCGGCTCGCCGCCGGGGCGCAGACGCGGCGGGGCTGGCGGCGGGAGTTGCTTTCGCGCGGCTACAACACGCTGCTGCGCGGGGTGCTGGGCACCGGCGTGCGGGACGCGCAGTGCGGGTGCAAGGTGGTTGCCCGCGCCGTGGTGGCGGGCGTGTTGCCGTGGGTGGAGAACAACCATTGGTTCTTTGACACGGAGCTGCTGGTGTTGGCGGAGCGGGCGGGGTTGCGGATTGCCGAACTGCCGGTGCGCTGGGAGGAATGCCGGGACAGCCGGGTGCGGGTGCTGGCGACGATTCAGGAGGCCTTGCGGGGCATCGTCCGGCTGCGGCACCGCTTGCGGAGAGGCGTGGCCGAGCAAGTCCGTGCGAGCGTGCGACCGGCGGGCAGTTTGCGCCTGGCGCTGGAGGGTGTCGCGTGAAGGGAGTGCGTTGCCATCCGTCCGCCGGGTGGTCCGCCCGAGGGTTCACCTTGATTGAGTTGCTGGTGGTCATCGCAATCATCGGCATTCTGGCGGGCCTGCTCTTGCCCGCCCTGGCCCGCGCGAAGGCGAAAGGGGCACAGACGCGTGGCGTGGCGAACCAGCGGCAGCTCGGCCTGGCGCACACGCTCTACGTTTGGGATCAGGACGAGAGTTTCCCGCTGGCCATCCAACGCTTCGGCACGGCGACGGACCCGATCCTGGGGTTCGACGATTTGCTCTACAGCTATCTGGGCGGAGTGGGATTGTCGCAGGCGGAGAAAGACGCCGACCGCATCCCGGAGAGCAAACGGCTGAAGACGCTGACGTGCCCGGCGGACAAAGTGCCGCCGGAGCCGACCTTCAACACGCCGGGGACTTGGCGGCGCAGTTACTCGATGCCGGAGGCGAACATGGGCGACTCCACGAATGGCACCGGCCCGCTGGGCTTGGCGGCGAGTGGGGGAGCGGGGATTTTCTACTCGACGTTCTGGGGGCCGACGCCGGGGCCGGGGGCACATCCGGCCTTGCGGGAAGCCTTGGTGGAAAATCCGGGGGAGACGCTGGCGTATGTCGAGCGGATTGACGCGCGGAACTTGGGTGGCAACGACCTTTCTGCGTGACCAAGGGGACCGGGGAGCAACGGATCGGGGACGGCTTCACGTTCGAGAATCACCCCGCGGGTCGGATGGTCTATGCCTACTGCGACCAACGGGTGGAGGTGTTGCGCCCGGAACAAACTTGGGGGCCGAACGGCACCGACTCGATCCTAACGGGGCAGTGGACGATTCGCGCGGGGGATTAGGCCGGATCCGGGCACTGCGACCAGCAGTAGCGCCGTCCCGATGCTTGACGAGTAATTTGCACCTCCCTAGTCTGCCAAGCTCTTTGCCCCGCCAGCGGGCGCTCGTGTTCGCTGTCAGGCAAAGTTTGAACCCAGAATAATTGTCGTGAACGTAACCGTTGAAACTCTCGGTCCCTGCAAGAAGCTCCTCCGCGTGGAACTTGACCTCGCCGCCGTGGACGCCGCCTTCGCCTCCGTCACCAAGGATTACCAGCGCCAGGCCCAACTCCCGGGCTTCCGCGTCGGCAAGGCCCCACGCGACATGATCATCAAGAGCTTCGGCCCGCGCATTGACGAAGAGGTCAAGCGCAAGCTCATCTCCGAGGCCTACCCGAAGGCGCTCGAACAGGAGAAGATTCGCGCCGCCGTCCAGCCCGACATCGAGGAAATCCAGTTTGGGCGCGGGCAGACACTTCAGTTCGCCGCCACCGTCGAGACCCAGCCGGAGTTCGAACTGCCCGACTACAAGGGCCTCCCCGTGAAGCGCGAGACCGTGGTCATCACCGATGCCGATGTGGACAAGGCGCTCAACGTCCTGCGCGAGCAGCGCACCGATTACAAGGACGTGGCCCGCCCCGTCGCCGCCAGCGACATCGCCGTGGTGAACTACACCGGCACCTGCGACGGCAAGCCCATCACCGACACCGCCCCCACCGCCCGCGGCCTCACTGAGCAGAAGGCCTTCTGGCTTCGCTGCGAGGCGGGCCAGTTCATCCCCGGCTTCACCGAGCAGCTCCACGGCATGAACGCTGGCGAGAAGCGCACGGTGAACGTGGACTTCCCGCCCGACTTCGTCTCCGCCGAGCTGGTCGGCAAGCACGGCGTCTATGAAGTCGAACTCGTGCAGGTCAAGGAGCGCCTCCTCCCCGAAGTGAACGACGAGTTCGCCAAGGGCTTCGGGGCCGAGAGCCTCGAAAAGCTCCGCGCCGGCATCCACGCCGACCTCGCCGCTGACCGCAATGGCAAGGCCTCCCGCGCCGTCCGCGACCAGATCATCCAGTCACTGTTGAGCAAGGTGAGCTTCGACCTACCCGAATCCATTGTCCTCCAGGAGACCCGCAGCGTGGTCTATAACGTCGTGCAGGAAAACCAACAGCGCGGCATCCCCAAGGAAGCCATTGAGCAACAGAAGGACGTCATCTTCGCCAACGCCAACGCCAGCGCCAAGGACCGCGTCAAGGCCATATTCCTCCTCACCCGCATCGCCGAGAAGGAAGGCGTGAAGGTCGAGCAGCAGGAAATCCTCGAACGGGTGAACGCGATGGCGCAGCAATACCAGATGCCCCTCCAGAAGCTCATCAAGCAGCTCGAAGAGCGCGGCGGCTTCGGCGAAATCCACGAGCAAATCCTCGTCGGCAAGGTGCTCGACTTCCTCCAGCTCCAAGCCCAAGTCGAAGACGTTCCCGCCAGCGCCCCGGCGGCCTGAAGCCTCGGTAGCAACCCCAACTTGAAAGGCAAAGCGGCGGTCACTGACCGCCGCTTTCGCTTTCGTAGGAGACGACGTGAGGAGTTGCTCGAACAATTACTCCTGCAACGCCGCCAGCATCGCGGTCAACGCGTCGGTCAGCTCGTATTCGCCGCGCGGTGACTTCTGGAGCTTCGCGGTGAACTCAAATAACCCCGGCTCAAACAAATATATCCCCGCGTTATACCACGCCGTCTCGCCCTGCTTCAGCCAGCCTTGCGCCAGCAGTTCAGCGAGCTGCGCCACACTCGGCTTCTCCACGAGATGCGTCAGGCAGAAGGCCGAGTCGAAGAAGAACAACCCGCCCTTGGTCACGTCCTCGCTGCCCGTCACCGTGACGAGGCCGGCGAACTTCCCTTCGCCCCAGCGCTTCAGCATCGCCGCGTAAGTCTCCGGCTTCACTAGGATGTCGCCGTAGGTCAGCAGAAACGGCTCGCTGCCCGCGAACGCCTTCGCCAGCTCCGGCGCCTTCCCCGTCCCGTCCTGCACCACCTGCCGCACGTAGTTGATGCGCGCCCCGAACTGGGAGCCATCCCCGAAGAACCCCTCCACCACCTCCGCGTGCCAGCCCGTGACGATGCAAAACTCCCGGATGCCCACGCTCAACAACCCCTCGACGATGTGCTGGAGGATGGGCTTGCCCTGCACTTTGAGCATGGGCTTGGGGATTTCGTTGGTGAGGTCACGCATACGCGTGCCCTTGCCGGCGGCGAGGATGACAGCTTTCATTTCAGGTAAGTTCGTTCGCGCGGAAGTGTCGGCGAAGTCCGCCGGCATTGCCAGACTGCGCGCTGGGGAAAATGGCGGCGGCAGTTGAGGTGCTGGCCATGACCGCACCCGCCGCCGGTCGCTCACGGGTTCGGCGGCGGCGGGGTGCCGCCACCGGCGGGCGGAGGCGGGCTGCCGGCGGGCGGGGTGGGCGGGGCGGGCGGGAAGTCAACCAGGCGGAATTCCTTGCGCACATTGATGCTCGTGGCGGCTTCCTCCGGGTATTCGCGGTGCGCGGCGTTTTGCACGGCCAGCAGCCCGTCGTAAAGGTCGTTCGCGACCACGTTCCGGTCGCCGGTCGCGCCGGTCGCGCCGCCCTTCGCGCCTTCCTGCGTGTCGTCCGTGGTATTGAGCGTGTTGATGGCGTCGTCGAGCACGGCGGTGTCCGCGGCGATCCAGCCCTGGGCGGCCAGCGCGGCGGCGTTTGCGGTCGCGGCGCAGGCGGCTTGAAGGGTGCGGGCGTCCAGGAGCGTGGTCGCGAGCTTGTTGCTGTCCTTCTTGCCCACGAGGAATTCGTTCTTCAATTTCACGTCCTGACCGGGGAAGGCGAGGCGGGCGGACTTGCGCGCGTCGCTGACGTGGCGGTGGAGGACTTTCAAGGCGTCGTTCTGCGCCTGCGTGAGCGTGCCGAGGTTGGCGATGGCCGTGGCCTTGCCGGTGGCCTTGGTGCTGACCTGGCCGAGCAGGGTGCGCAGCGCGGCGACCTTGCCGGCGGGCAGGCGCGCGTTGATCGCGGTGGCGTGGGCCTCGGCGGCGGTGAGGATGTAATCGCCCTCCTTGGTAAGGGTGGCGACGGGGAACTTGAATTTCAGAGGCACGCTCATGGATTTTTTGCGGTGGTTGGTGTTGAGGCGAACCTGTCGGAACCGCGTGCCTGCGTCAAGTGCGGCGTGCGGTGGGTGGTGGCGCCGGGCGCATCCGGCGAGAAGTTTGACTGCCGGCTTGCCTTGTCGGGCGCGCCTCGGCTAAGTGGGGGGTCAATGACTTGGGCGGAATTCAAACAGAAATGGTCGCGCTACCAAGGCAAGGAAACGTCCGCCTACCAAAGCCATTTTGACGACCTGTGCCGGTTGCTCGGCCAACCCAAGGCCTTCCTCTCCGCGCCGGTGCGCCTGTGCGTTAACTGTGGTTGCCAGGCGCAAGGGTGATTCGCCCGGCGGGTGGCCGCTTCCACGGGGCATTTATTTTTTTGGGTGGGACCGCCTTTGTCCGAGTGGCCGGGTCAGGCTGCCGAGAAAAATTATGGGACTGACCATTCATTTCGATTTGTTCACGCCGCCGGAAACGGACGCCGTGCGCGCGCAGGAACGCGTCCGCCAAATGCGCCGGCGCGCTCAGGGTTTCAAGCAACGCGGCCGCGTGGAGGCGGTGCGGCCCATCGGAGCCGATCCCAAGACGCTGCGCCGGGCCATGGATTGCAAGGACGTGCCGCACCCTTGGCAAGACGGTTGCAAGTCGGTCATTGAGATTCCGGCGGCGGCAGGTTTCTTGTTTGAGGTGGCGGTGGGCGAAGCCTGTGAACCGCTCTGGCTGGGCTTATGCACTTATCCCAAAACGGTGGTCATGGGCGGGCGGCGTTACCACACCGGGCGGCCGGGCTGGCGGTTTCACGGTTTTGCCAAGACGCAATACGCCAGCCTGCACGGCTGGGAACATTTCCGGCGCTGCCACACGGCGGTGATTGATCTGCTGCACGCGCTGCGCCGGCTGGGACTCCGCGTCCAAATCTCCGACGAAGGTGATTACTGGCCGGGCCGTTCGGTGACGAAGTTGCGAGCGGAGTTGGATCAGATGAACGGGGTGGTGGCCGCGGCCGCCGGAGCGTTGCAAGACCTCGCCGGCGAAACCGGCGACGCCCAGGAGATTCAATCCCCCATCTTTGGCCATCCCCAATACGAGCGCCTGGAGGCCGAGGGCGCGGCGGATACCGGGCGGCTGGGGGAGATTTTTGACCGCCCTGCAAAGGGCGCGGCGGCCTGCGGCCAAGGAATCCCCACCCCGGAGGTAGCCGGCCACGGTCACGGTGACATCGGTCCGCTTACGGGCCACTGAAAACAGCGGAGAACCGAGCCGCGAGCCGCTTTTGCCTGTGCGGGAGGCAGTTAGGTAAGTCGGGGAGGCGCTTGCGCAAACCGGGGAGAGGCTTGCGTAAACCGGGGAGAGACTTGCGCAAACCGGGGAGAGACTTGAGAAAGCGCGGGAGCCGGTTGGGAAAGCCGGGGAATAGGTGGCGCAAACCGGGGAGGACCTTAGGCAAACCGGGGAGCCAGTCGTGCAAACGCGGGAGGTGGGTGGGAAAGTGCGGGAGCGACTGGCGCAAACCGGGGTGGCTCCGGGGAGTTCGCGGGAGCCAGTCAGGCAAACCGGGGCGGCGTTCGGGAAAACCCGGGAGGAAAAGAATTTTCCCCGGCAAGCTCAGGCGAGGACTTCCTTAACGACATGGCCATGCACGTCGGTGAGGCGGTAGTCGCGGCCGTCGAAGCGGTAGGTGAGCTTCTCGTGGTCGAGGCCGAGCTGGTGGAGGATGGTGGCGTGGAGGTCGTGCATGTGGACCTTGTTCTCGACGGCGAGGTGGCCCCATTCGTCCGTGAGGCCGTAGCTGGTGCCGGGCCGGAAGCCGCCGCCCGCAAGCCAGACGGTGAAGCCGCCGGCGTTGTGGTCGCGACCGGTGCCGTTCTTCTCCGCGTAGGGCGTGCGGCCAAACTCGCCGCCCCACCAGACGATGGTGTCTTCGAGGAGGCCGCGCGCTTTCAGGTCTTGCAGGAGGCCGGCGATGGGTTTGTCCACGGCCAGCGCGTGGTCCTTGTGCTTGGGCATGTTCGAGTGCTGGTCCCAAGCGGGGTTCGCCGAGTTGTCGCCGTAGGTGACTTGGATGTAGCGGACGCCGGACTCGACGAGGCGGCGGGCCATGAGGCATTGGCGACCGAAGTTGTCGGTCTTGGCTTCGCCGATGCCGTAGAGCTTTTTGGTGGCCTCGGTTTCTTTGTTGAGGTCGAGCGTGTCGGGCGCGTTGTTCTGCATGCGCCACGCGAGTTCGTAGCTGGCGAGGACGGCTTCCAGTTCGGCGTCGCCGGGAGATTTCTTGAGCTGCTCGGCGTTCAGCTCTTGAAGGAAGTCGAAGCTGCGACGCTGTTCGCCGGGGGAGAGTTTCGGGTTGGTGAGGTTCCGAATGGTGGCCTCGATGATGGGCGTGCCGGCCTTGCCGATGCCAGTGCCTTGGAAGACGGGCGGGAGGAAGGCGTTGCCGTAGTTGCGCGGGCCGCCGTTGCCGGCGCTCGGGCTGAGGCTGACGAACGCGGGTAAGTTCTCGTTCGCCGTGCCGAGGCCGTAGCTGACCCACGAGCCCATGCTCGGGCGGATGAACTGCGTCGCGCCGCAATGCAGGAAGAGCGTGGCCGGGCCGTGCGCGATGCCTTCGGTGTGCAGCGAGTGGATGAAGGTGAGGTCGTCGGCGTGGCGGGCCATCTCGGGGAACAGCTCGCTACCCCAGTGGCCGGACTGGCCGTGTTGATTGAATTGCCAGAGCGGCTTCATCACGCGCTGGGTGGACTCCTCGCGCTTGCCGGCGTTGGCGATTTTACGCGCGTCGTTGAAGTTGAGGAGCTGGCCGTCCTTCTCGGCGAGGAGCGGCTTGTAGTCGAAGGAGTCCACATGGCTGACGCCGCCCTGCATGAAGAGGAAGATGACGCTCTTGGCGCGCGGCTCGTGGTGCGGGAGGCGCGGGGCGAGGGGGTTTGCGGCCGCCGCGCGCTGGGCGGTCATGCCGGTGAAGGCGAGGGAGCCAAAGCCGCAGGCGAGGGATTGGAGCGCGTGGCGGCGGGTGAAGAACGGGTGGTTCATGGCAGCTTACTTGGCTTGAAGCTCGACGAGATTCACGAGGGCGCGCAGGGAACGGTTCACGCGCTCGGGACTGGGGAAAGCTTTCGCGACGTCCGGCTCCAGCACGACGACGTTGCTGCCGGCCTGATAGCGGCGGGCGTATTTGCCGCGCACGCCACGGCTGAAGTCGTATTCGGCGCGCGGCTCGGTGGGAGCAGTTGGCTTAGTTGGCTTCTTCATATTGTTGCCTTTCGCGTCGGTTGGCCGGTCGGGCACTGATGATG
>JAYTIO010000666.1:0-1599 GCA_043731805.1 Pedosphaera sp.
GTGTCCAAGTGCCACGCGCGCGTGGAGGCTTACGGCACGGTGGACGAGCTGAATGCGGCCCTCGGTCTGGCGCGGGCCTCGGCGCGGCAGGAGTTTGTCAGCGCCAACTTGCTCGCCATCCAGCAAGACCTCGTGACGCTCATGGGCGAGCTGGCGACGGGGACGGAGGATTTGCCGCGCTATGCCAAGGACGGCTTCGCGCTCGTGAGCGCAGCGCTGACGGTGAAGCTCGACCAGCTTGTGGCTGAAATCGAAGCGCAGAGCATCACGTTCAAAGGTTGGGCCACGCCGGGCGCGACGCTGGACAGCGCGGCGCTGGATGTGGCGCGCACGGTGTGTCGTCGTGCGGAGCGGCGCGTGTGCGCTTTGCACGAGGCGGGGCAATTACAGAACCCGGAAATCATCATCTACCTCAACCGGCTGGCGGATTTGCTGTGGCTCTTCGCGCGCTGGGTCGAGACGAAGCACGGGGTGCTTTGAGCGGCCGGGCCGCGCGGCGGAAGACGCAGAACAACTCGTCGCCGACGCGCTTTGTGGAGGCGAGGTGGAGTTGAAACGCTTCGCTCAAGTGGGGGAAGCCGAGGCCGTCCGCGATAGTGGGCGCGAGTCGTCCGCCGATGAGGCGCGGGCAAATCGTGAGGTGCAGTTCGTCCACCAGTCCGGCGCGGAAGAGGGCGTCGTTCAGTTCGCCGCCGCCTTCGCAGAGGAGTCGTTTCACGTTCCACTCGGCGCGCAGCCAGCGCAGCGCGGCGGGGAAATCCACTTCGTCTTTGCCAGTCACTTTCACCGCGTCCGCCACGGTGCGGAGTTGCTTCAGCGCGGACTTTGACGCGCGCTCGCTGGTCAGCACGATGATGGGTGAAAAGCGGTGGCGGAAGATTTCGGCTTGCGGGTCAACCGAGCCGGTGCCGGAGACGATGACGCGCAGATGGCATTCCGCGAGGCCGCGCCGGAGGCGGAGTTTACGGAAGCGTTCCGCCCCGGGGCCGAGCGTGTAACTGTTCAAGTCCACCGTGCGCGCGCCGCTCATCACGGCGTCGGCGGTGGCGCGGAGTTCGTCGAGATGCTCGTGGTCGCGTGCGCTGCTGAAGGTGGCGACGGCGCGGTTGGCCGTGGCGATTTTGCCATCGGCGGTCATCGCCATGTTGACGAGGAGAAACGGAAGCGCGGAGGTTCTGAGTTCTGAGTTTTGAGTTCTGGGTTGGGGGCGCTGGCGCATGGTCGGAGCAATTAAAAACTCGAAACCCAAAACTCGGAACTCAAAACTCAAACGAGGAGCATCGCGTCGCCGTAGCTGAAGAAGCGGTAGCGCTCGCGGACGGCCTCAGCGTAGGTGGCGAGCATGAGTTCGCGTCCGCGCAACTCGCCGGGCGCGGCGAAGGCGCTCACGAGCATGAGCAGCGTGGACTGCGGTAGATGGAAGTTGGTGAGCAGGGCGTCCACGACGCGGAAGTGATACGGCGGGTGGATGAAGATGCGGGTGCGGCCTTGCAAAGCTGAAAGCTGAAAGTTGAAAGCTGAAAGCGAGGCGGCGCTTTCGAGGACGCGGACGGTGGTGGTGCCGACGGCGATGACGCGGCGGCCTTCGCGCTTGGCGGC
>JAYTIO010000667.1:0-2655 GCA_043731805.1 Pedosphaera sp.
CGTCGCGCCGAGCGCGACGAGGCGGATGACGAACTTGTAGTTGCGCGGAATGCACAGGACCACGAGCGCGGCCAGCAGCGGGAGGAGGAAGATGGAGGAAAGCAGGGACATGGAATCAGGCGGCGGCGATGAACTTCAAAACAGCGGCGCGAACTCGTTCGTAGGATTGCGGTTTCAATTCCCCAACGACGGTCTCGAAAAGCCGGGCGTCGGCAGCGAATAGCTTGGATGGACGGGCAAAGCTGATTTTCCGGAGGGAGCCGGTGTCGAAGTCGCTATCGTCGAGGCGAACAGCCTCGCCGTCCGCGAAAGCATTGCTGGTGACTTGGCAGAGCAGCCAGTCATTCCGCCCCGCGCACGCAAGGACGACAGCGGGCCGCGATTTGGCCTGCGACAAATCGGAATAGGGGAAGGGCATGAAGACTACCGTGCCTTTTGAAATTCCGCCCATGCAGCGTCCTCCTCTGGCCGGAGCCAGTCTTTGGCGAGCGCGCTCTCGCTGAGGAGATAGCACTCGTTGGGTTCTTCTTGTTCGCTCAGCACCACGACCAGCGCGCGGCGCTTGGTCGGAAACTTCGCAGGTTCGAGCAGCGTGACGGTGCCCTGCTCGTCTATCTCGGCTGTGTAGGTCGGCATCATGGCGACAGTGTAGCAGAATGTTCTCCGGCTGCGGGAAGAGTGACATGGCGCACCCGCACGCGGCCTGCGGCAATGTCCTGCTCGCCTTGTTCGATGCTCGCCTTGAACTCGGGCGCCAGCTCCATTCGGTCCTCAATGACTTGTCCCACATACTCCTCAAGCGCCGTCAACTCCTCGACAGAGAGCTGCTTAATTGCTTCTTCGATTTGAGCAACGGTCATCATCTCAGTGCCCGCCTCCTTTCCCGAGGAGCTGCCACGCCAGCACCAGCACGACGCCGGCGGCGAAGAGGAAGGCGTAGGTTTGCAGGCTGCCGGTTTGCACGAGGCGCAGGGCGCGGCCCACCAGTTCGGTGGTGCCGTGCGTGCCGCGCACGAGCAGGCCGGCGATAACCCAGCGGTCGAACCAGTCGGCTACCTTCGCGAGGGTTTCCTGCGTCACGGAGATGAACCACTCGTAAAGCTCGTCGAAGTAGAAGCGGTCGCGGGCGAGCTTCGCCAGCACGCCGATTTTGTCGGGCAACGGGTCGCTGGCGGCGTTGGTGTAGAGCGCGCGGGCGAGCTGCCAGCCAGCCACGACGGCCAGCAGGCCGAAGCCGGCGGCGAGGATGTTGTGGTTGAACGGCGAGAAGAGGTTTTGCCAGAAGCCTTCGTTGTGCGGTTGGTGCCCGCCTGGGAAGGCCTTGCCGATGTAGGCGTCAATGCCCCACGCGCCCGCGAGCAGCGTCGGCACGGCGAGGATTTTCAGTGGCCAAATCATCACGTTCGGCGATTCGTGCGCGTGGCTGGCTTCCTCGCTGCGGGCGTTGCCGCAGAAGGCGACCAGCACGAGGCGGCTCATGTAGAAGGTCGTCAGGCCCGCGACGAACACGCCGAGGACGAAGAGGGGAATGTTCTGATGCTCCAGCGCACTGGCGAGGATGGCGTCCTTGCTGAAGAAGCCGGCGAACGGCCACACGCCGCAGAGCGCGAGCGTGCCCCATTGGAAGGTGCGCCAGGTCGTCGGCATGGCTTCCCGCAGGCCGCCCATCTTCCAGATGTTCTGCTCGTGGTGGCAGGCGTAAATCACCGAGCCGGCCCCGAGGAAGAGCAGCGCCTTGAAGGCCGCGTGCGTCGTGAGATGGAACATCGCCGGACCGGGCGCGTGGAGGCCCACGGCCATCACCATGTAGCCGAGCTGCGAGAGCGTGGAGTAGGCGAGGATGCGCTTGATGTCGTTTTGCTGGAGCGCCATGACCGCCGCGAGCAGCGCGGTGAAGCCGCCAATCCAAGCGATGATTTCCAGCGCGTGGGAGCCGGGGATATCGAGGATGAAGAAGATGCGGCAGAGCATGAAGACGCCGGCGGCGACCATCGTGGCGGCGTGAATCAGTGCGCTGACCGGCGTGGGGCCTTCCATCGCGTCCGGCAGCCAGACGTGCAGCGGGAACTGCGCGGACTTGCCCATCGCGCCCATGAAGAGCAGCAGGCCAACGAGCGTGGCGAGGACGTTCGGGTGAACGACCCACCAGTGCGTGCCGCCGGCGATTTTGCCGAGCGGCTCGGTCAGGCTGGCGAAGGGAAACGCCTTGGCGTCGAGCGCTTGCGCCAGCTCCGTGAAGTTCACCGAGCCAAGCGCGACCCACGTCAGGATGATGCCGAGGATGAAGCCGAAGTCGCCGACGCGGTTGGTGAGGAAGGCTTTCTTCGCGGCGTCGGCGGCGGAGTTCTTCTCGAACCAAAAGCCGATGAGCAGGTAGCTGCTCACGCCGACCAGTTCCCAAAACACGAACATCATGAAGAGGTTGTTGGCGAGCACGATGCCGAGCATCGAGAAGGTGAAGAGGCTCAGGCTGGCGAAGTAACGGCTGAACGAGCGGTCGCCGTGCAGGTAGCCGCGCGAGTAGATGTGAATCATCAGCCCGACGCCGGTCACGACGAGGAGCATGAGCTTGGAAAGCGGGTCGAGCAGGAGGCCGAAGGAGACTTTCAGGTCGCCGACCGAAAGCCAGTTGAAGGTAATTTCCTGCGCCTTGTC
>JAYTIO010000668.1:0-2843 GCA_043731805.1 Pedosphaera sp.
GTAACCCCAGCGACCCTGCTCAAGGAAAGACGTTTGGAACGGAGCCGGGCGGCCGGTGTCTGGCCTTGGCCCTTGGGTGGAAAATCCGACCGGGTTGAAAGTCGTTGCGCACGCCGCTGTCGGCTCCCCAATGAATCTCAGCTCCCTGCGCTTGGACACGGTTGACGACGCCATGATTCTGCTGACTCAGGCGGAACGATGCAGCAGGAGCGCGGCGTTCACGCCGCAGAAAGGTGGGGCCGAAAAGTGCGCCTGGAATTCAACGCAAAGGCGCACAGGCGCAAGGTGAACCAATGACTTGCCCGCCTCAACACTGCCCGTGCGGGCGGGTGGGGTTCAGTTTGGCCCCCCCGACCCAATCCCCTCTTCCCCTCTTCCCCGCGCCCTTGCGCCTTTGCGCCTTTGCGCCTTTGCGTTAATCCCCTTCCCCGCCTCAATACACCAGCACCAGCACGGTGGCCTGCTCCACGGACTTCACCACGTCCTCGAACTTGCGCTCCTTCGTGTGGGCTTCCTTCAGCTTGGCGGCGACTTCGGGGACGGATTCCAGGAAGCTCAGGAGGTAGCTGCTCTTCACGGCGTAGTTCACGTTCTCGGCCAGCGCGCCGCTCGTGGCGAGGGCGGCCCGCTGGCTCAACTTCGCCACCACCACGCCGATGACGTTGCCCCGCTCGTCCACCAGCGCGCCGCCGGAGTTGCCGGGCTGGATGGGCGCGCTGATTTGGAAATGCCGCGCGTCATCCAGCGCCCCGGCGAGGCTGGCAATCTCCCCTCTGGCCAGCTTGGGCGCGAAGCCCTGCAAGCCGGTGTTGGGGAAACCGACGGTGGCGGCGGTGGCCCCGAGCCGCACGCCCCGGCTGGTGATGACGGGCAACGCCGTGAACTTCCCCTCCGCCTTGAGCAAGGCCAGGTCGTTCGCCTTGTCCACCTTCACGACTTTCGCGGCAATGGAGCCAGCGGCTGTGAGCAATCGCACCGTTGCGCCTTCGCCCGCGACGTGCTGGTTGGTGATGATGTAGCCGTCGTCCGTAATAAAGAAACCCGTGCCGGTGGACTCGGGCCGCAATTGAGCAATGGCCTCGCTCGGAACCGGGCGGCCTGCTGGCTCAGACTTTCGTGGCTTCCATTCACGGGCCAGACGCTGACCTTCGGCCCGCTGCGTGGCGGACAAGTCGCGCTCGATGTTCGGAATCTTCTTCTTGGCGAGCTCATCACCCTGCGCCCCGGCTAGCAGAAACCATTTGTAGGCCTCCAGTTCGTCCTTAACGACCCCATCTCCGAACCAATACTTGTTCCCGAGGTTGACTTGCGCACTGGCATATCCTTGCTCGGCCGCCTTGCGATACCACTTCACTGCTTCGGCTTCGTCCTTCACCACGCCTCGGCCGTCGGTATACATGACGCCGAGGTCGTATTGCGCAAGGGCAGCTCCTTGGTCTGCCGCCTTGCGATACCACTTCACTGCTTCGGCCTCGTCCTTCACCACGCCTTGGCCATTGCCATACATGATGCCGAGGTTGTATTGCGCGGTCGCATATCCTTGGTCCGCCACCTTGCGATACCACTTCACCGCTTCGACTTCGTCCTTCGGCACACCTCGGCCATTGGCATACCTGACGCCGAGGTTGAATTGGGCGCTTGCCAGTCCTTGGTCCGCCGCTTTCCGATACCACTTCAGGGCTTCCGCGTCGCTCTTCTCGACGCCACGACCAAGTTCGTATCGCTCTCCGAGGGAAAGTTGGGATTGGGCATCGCCCTCGTAAGCCTTCGCGCGTATGGCAGCGAACTTTTCCCGCTCTGCTTCGGACGGCGCTGCATCAGCCGCAGGAAGCAGGAAGCAGGACACGAGCAAGGAAAACACCGCCAGACAGCCTTTCATGGGCCGAATCTACGCCACGCAGGCCGGGTAAAGCAAACGATTGAACGAGCGCACACCATGTGCCCTACGCAGGCAGTCGCTTCAGGTAGAAATCTGCGATGGCTGTGCTCCCAGGACTCGGAAGGCATTGAACCCTGTAGCACGCCTTTGAGGCTTCCCGAGAGACGTTCTCGACCGTTGAATTGAAGCAGTCTCGAACGTGCAGGTTGGACTTGGCCTCGTTCAAATTCTCCCGCAGCCAATCCTCCACTTCTTCAGGCGTGCGGCAATTTTCCGGCGGTTGGACGTAGGTGTCTGCGTCTGCGGGCGGCTCTCTTAGAAAGCTTTTGTTCACGGTCGCGAGACTCGGTCAGAGCTTAAGAAGCGTCAAGCGGGACCGCAGGCCGGATGAGGGGTGCGGCACCAACGCCACAGGGCGCAACCTGTCAGACCGCTTGAAGTTCCCGCGCGTGCGGAATCTCCCGCTTGTGAGGCGAGCGAACCTGAGCGGCTTCTACTGTCACCACCGCAACGGTGCTTCCTAGAAAGGTGGTGAACTCCACTTCGTAGGCCAGACCGTCCGGATAGACATGCACGACGGTTCCGACATCGCCCGCGACCAAGCGCTCGCTGGGCACGGCGGATTTCAAAACCACTCGGTCAAGTTCATTGAGCATCGTTACGCCTTGAATGGTTTCACGGCCTCGACGCAGCGGGCGCAGAGGGTCGGGTGCCCGGTGTTCATGCCCACATTCGTTTCCCAGTGCCAGCAGCGTTCGCATTTTTGGCCGTCTGCCTTTTTGACATCGGCAGTCCAAACCGGGTTGTCGTCGCGCCTGTCCATCGGCTCGACGGAAAGTTGCGACGCATTCACCAGCTCTCTGAGGTCTTCGGTGTAAGCTGCTTCGGTTTCAGCTCCCTCTGCCGCATATCCTAGCCAGATAACTTTCGCATCCAGTCCCTTTCCAATCAGCTTCTCCCGGCG
>JAYTIO010000669.1:0-7157 GCA_043731805.1 Pedosphaera sp.
GCGCCATGACTGCTCCGAACCTGGTCCTGTGGATTTACATCGTGCTGCTCGTCGCGGGCGGCCTCGTCGGCTTCCTGAAAGCCGGCAGCAAAGCCTCGCTCATCGCCAGCAGTGCCTTCGCCTTGCCTCTTGTGCTCGCGGCGCTGGGAATCGTGAATGCGCTCGTGGCGGAAGCGGTGCTGGGCATCCTGCTCGTCTTCATGGGCATGAAGTTCGCCAAGTCGAAGAACTTCATGCCCAGCGGCCTGATGGCAATCCTCTCGCTGGTGGCTTTGGCGCTCCGGTTCTTCCTCAAGTAAGTTTCCAGCCGCTTGCAAAAGCAGCTCCCCATCTGGCAGCTCCACGGGCAAATCGTGGACACGCTCCGCACGGGCAACCGCCTCGTGCTCGTCGCGCCCACCGGCTCGGGGAAGACCACGCAGGTGCCGCAGATGCTCGCGGACTCGGTTCTGGGTTCTGAGTTCAAAGTTCTGAGCTCGCCAAGCGTGTCCGAACGCGACAACCCAGAACTCAAAACCCAGAACTCAAAACAGTTGGGAAAACCCTTCCGCATCGTCGTCCTCCAGCCGCGCCGGGTGGCCGCGCGGACGGTCGCGGCGCGCGTGGCTTGGGAGCGCGGGTGCAAGCTGGGGCAGGAGGTCGGGTATCAGATTCGGTTCGATGACCGGCTCGGCGAGGCCACGCGCATCTGCTTCGTGACGGAAGGGGTTTTGCTCCGCTGGCTCCAGGACGACCCGCAGTTGTCCGACGTGGCGGCGGTGCTCTTCGACGAGTTTCACGAGCGCAACCTGTTGAGTGACGTAGCCCTCGCGCTGGTGAAGCGCCTCCAGCAAACCGCGCGGCCGGACCTGCGCATCGTGGTCATGTCCGCGACCTTGGATGCGGAGCCGGTGGCGAAATACCTAGGGCAGGTGAGAAAGCGAGAAAGTGAGAAAGTGGGCGAGTGGGAAAGCGCGACAACGGTAGGGATCCCCAGCCCACTTACTCACTCTCCCACTTTCTCACCGGCTCCAATTCTGGTCAGCGAGGGCGTCAGCTTCCCCGTCGAGGTGCGCTACGCGGAGCATCTCAACCGCGCGCCCGCCGCCGAGCAGGCGGCGGCGGCGGTGGAGCGCATCGTGAACACCGGCGGGCCGGGCGATGTGCTCGTGTTCATGCCCGGCATGGGCGAGATCAACGCGACCATCAACGCGCTGCGGGGCGCGCGGCTGGCGGAGGATTGTGACTTCATCCCACTGCATGGCGACCTGGCGGCGGACGATCAGGACCGCGCGTTCGCGCCGAGTTCGCGGCGAAAGATTGTTGTCTCCACGAACGTGGCGGAGACGAGCGTGACGATTGACGGCATCCGGCATGTGGTGGACAGCGGCGTGGCGCGGGTGGCGCGTTACGACTCGGAGCGTGGGATTCAAACGCTGTTCATCGAGGAGATTTCACGCGCGAGCGCGGACCAGCGGAAGGGCCGGGCGGGTCGCACCGCGCCGGGGACGTGCTGGCGTTTGTGGACGGAGAGCGGGCACTTGAATCGCCCCGAGCGCAACACGCCGGAGATTCAACGCGCGGACTTGGCGGAAGTCGTTTTGCTCCTGCATTCACTGGGCATCCAGAGCGCGGTGAAGTTCGACTGGCTGGACCAGCCGGACCCGGGGGCGGTGGAGCGGGCGGAGCGGTTGCTCGTGATGTTGGGTGCGCTGGAGAATGAGGCGAATGTCGAATTGCGAATTGCGAATGTCGAACCTGTGGCCGGGAGCGATGGAGGTAGCATTCGCCATTCGGAATTCGTCACTCGCAATTCCGGCGGTCTCACCGCCATCGGTCGGCAAATGCTCCGCCTACCCATGCACCCGCGCTACTCGCGGATGCTCGTGGAGGCGGGGCAGCGCGGGTGCGTGCGGGAGGCTGCGTTGTGCGCGGCGTTGGTGAGTGGCCGGGATTTGCTGACGCGCGTGCAGCGCGGGGATGCGCGGTCGGCAGGGGACCGCGAGGAGTTCGAGGTGAACGAGGACTCGGACTTCTTCACGCTGATGCGGGCGTTCGAGTTCGCCCAAGACTGTCGCTTCAATCTGGAGGCCTGCCGGAGTCGCGGCATCAACGCGAAGGTGGCGCGGGAGGTGGAACTGACGTTTCAGCAGGTGCTGGCGATTGCGGAGCGGGAGCAGAGTAAGAAGTCGTTGGTGATTAGTAATCAGTCCGAGGCCCCACTAATTACTTCTCCCTCGAAGACACCCGCTCCCGCCGAAGACGCTCTACTCAAGTGCCTCACCGCCGGCTTCATCGACCAGCTCGCGCTGCGCCGCGACCAGGGGACGCTGGAGTGCGAGCTGACAGAGGGACGCACGGGGACATTGATGCGCGAGAGCGTGGTGCAGAAGGCGCCGATGTTCGTCGTGGCGGCGATGCGCGAGACGGCGGGGGCACTGCGTCCGCTGACGCTGCTGGGCTTGGCTACGGCGGTGAAGCCGGAGTGGCTGCGCGAGCTGTATCCACAGCACCTGCACGCGACGGTGGAACACGTCTTCGACCGCACGCACAAGCGCGTGGCGGCGGTGAAGCTGGCGCGCTTCCGCGACCTGGTCGTGGGCCACGAGCACCAGCGCGAGGTGGAGCCGGAGGCGGCGGGGCGGTGTCTGGCGGCGGCGGCGATGCAGGGGTGGTTTGATTTGCCGAACCTGAGCCACGAGGTGAAGCAGTTCATCGCGCGGGTGAACCTGGTGGCGGCGGCGCTGCCGGATTTGGAATACCCGCCGTTCGATGACGCGGCCTCGACGGCTGCGCTGGCGCGGGCGTTTCGCGGGCTGGCCTTGCAGAAGGAGGCGCAGACGGTGCCGCTGAAGGAGGGCTTCGCCGCGCATCTCGCGCCGGAGCAAGTGGGCTGGCTCACGGAGCTGACGCCGATGCAGCTCCCGTGGCCAACGGGCAAGCCGGTGAAGCTGGTTTACTCGGAGGAGGCCGAGGGCGGCGGGCGCACGGCGATGTCGCCCGAGGGGCAGGTGAAGTTGCAGGAGTGCTTCAAGCTGGAGTTCCACCCGCTGGTCTGCGAGGGCGCGGTGCCGGTGAAGCTCTGGCTCTGCACGCCCGACGGCAAGCGGCTGACGAGCACCTGCGACTGGCCGCACTGGAAGGCCAATGAGTGGCCGAAGCAAAAGGCGGCGGTGCAGAAGAAGTTCCCGAGTGTGACGTTCTCGTGATTAGGCGGGAGTTTTTTATACGGAAGGCAGGAGGGCAGGAGGGAGGAACCGCACGGATGGTTTGCCCGCGTTTCGATTCCTGCCTTCCTGCCCTCCTTATGAAAGATTCCTTCCCTTCCTCGTTCAGCATTTGACCCGATTCCCGCCGCGTGATGGAGTGCCCAAGATGAAGTTATGCGATTGAGAAAAAGGTTCCTCATCTTCTCCCTGTGCCTGCTGATGCTGCTGGGGTTGGGTTGGCTGGACTATGTCAGCGGCTACGAGCTGAACCTGTTTATTTTCTACTCGCTGCCCGTGGGCATCGCGGCGTGGTATCTGGGGCTGTGGCCGGGGGTGATGATGTCCGTGGCGTCGGCGCTGACGTGGTGGCTGGCGGACCGGAGCGCGGGGCAGAAATACTCGTCGGACTTTGTGTTCTACTGGAACACGGCCATCCACATCGGCTGTTTCCTCATCAACGCGTTGAGCATCGCCAAGACGCGGGAGACGGTGGACCGGCAGCGCGAGTTGGAAGCGGTCTTGCGCGAACGGGAGGCGGAGCTGGCGCGATTGCGCCCGGCGGAGCGCGTGCCGGCGAGTGGGCCGCCGGAGCCGGGCGGAGCACCGGGGGGCTGACCGCGCTGCGTCGGGCGAACATTGTATTTACGGGAGTCAGACAGTGAGGCGATAGTCGGCCAGTATGTTACGCCGTCAGCGGCAAATCCGGGCGCAGGTCCAGCAGTGGATGGACGCGGGGCTGTTCGCCATCGCGTTCTGGCTCGCGCACGGGGTCCGTGAGCTGGCGGTGGATTACTCGCCGGGGTTGCCGGAGATCCAGCCATTTGACCAATACCTCTGGCTCTACCTGTTCATGCTGCCCGGCACGCTGCTGCTGCTCAAGGCGCTGGGTTTCTACAATCGCCCGTTGCTCTTCTCGCGGCGGGAGACGGCGTGGGTGCTCTCGCACGCGGTGACCATCGCGGTGTTCGGCTTGGTGACGGTGCTGTTCCTCCGCAAGCAGGAGCTGGCGCGCTCGGTCATCTTCCTCTTCGGCGGTTTCAGCTTCGTGCTGGTGATGGCGAAGGAGGAATTGCAGCGGCGGTGGCTGCTCTCCGCGCTCGGCCAGGAGCAGATGAAGCGGCGGCTGGTGCTCATCGGCACGCCGGCGGACACGGCGGCACTGGCGCGGGACTTGGAAGCGAAGGCCAAGGGCGCGGTGGAGGTCCTGGCGCAACTGGACTTGAATCAGACTTCCTCGGAGCGGCTCATCGAGCTGCTGCACGAGCGGTCGGCCAACGGCGTCATTCTCAGCGCGCGGCATACTTACTTCGAGCAGGTGGAGAAGGTCATCGAGCTGTGCGAGCTGGAGGGCGTGGAGGTGTGGCTGCTGGCGGATTTCTTCAAGACCCGCATCTCGCAGACAAGCGTGGACGACTTCCTCGGGCGACCCACGGTGGTGTTCCGGTCCGCGCCGGAGGCGAGCTGGCAGGGCGTGGCGAAGCAGTTCTTGGATTTCGTCGGGGCGCTGGCGCTGCTGGTCGTGGTGTCGCCGCTGCTGCTGCTCGCGGCGGTGGCGGTGAAGCTGAATTCACCTGGGCCGGTGTTCTTCCGGCAGCAGCGCAGCGGGTTGAATGGCCGGCCGTTCACGATGCTGAAGTTCCGCACGATGGTGTCGGACGCGGAGCAGTTGAAGGCCGAGCTGGCGAGCTTCAACGAGATGGACGGCCCGGTGTTCAAGGTCACGAACGACCCGCGCGTGACGGGGCCGGGGCGGTTCCTACGCAAGTGGAGCATTGATGAGCTGCCGCAGCTTTGGAACGTGCTGCGCTTCGAGATGAGCTTGGTCGGGCCGCGCCCGCTGCCGGTGGATGAGATTCGCCGCATCCACGACCCGGCACATCGGCGTCGCCTGAGCGTGAAGCCGGGGCTGACGTGCCTATGGCAAATCAGCGGGCGCAACGACGTGAAGAGTTTTAAGGAATGGGTGCGGCTGGACTTGGAATACATTGATAACTGGTCGCTGTGGCTCGATGTCAAAATCCTGCTGAAGACCATCCCGGTGGTGCTGACCGGGGCGGGAGCAAAGTAGGAAATGCGGAGTGGGGGAATGCGGCATGCGGAATGGAGGGTGCGGTGCTCCGGTTGCTCGTGCTCCTGCTCCCGTCCCCCCCCCGACCCGAGGAGCAGGATTAGGATCAGGATTACGAGCAGGAGAGTTGCGGCGGGCGGGGGACGGTGGCCTACTTGGGCGTGATGAATTTCGACCCAGGTTTCCAAGTTTCCGTCGGGCAGTTGGTCGCCGGGGCGATTGGCTCGGTGGTGCTGGGCGGACTGCTTGCGCTGTTGCTGGCGGGCGCGCTGCACGCAGGGCTGCACGCGCTGGGGGCGTGGCGGACGCAGCCGGGCGTGGAGCAGAAGTTCGGGTGGTGGCTGGCGGTGCTGGGGGTGGGCTTGGGCGGGGTGGTGGGCGGGTGGACGGGTTTGAAGATCGGCGTCGCCCGCGCGGTGGTGCCGGTGGCGAAGGACTTGGGGCCGAAGATGCTGGAGGAGGGGCTGCAACAGGCGTTGCGCAGCGGAGGGATGACGAACTTCACCCAGCTCGATGTGAAGCAGTTGCTCGAACTGGTGGACAAGGCGTCGTCGGCCCCATTGCCACCGCTGGAGTTTCCGGGGGCGGAGCAGTTGCGTCCGCAAATCGAGGCGGCGCGCACGAAGCTCCTGCCGGCGGCGAAGGCGCTGCTCGACGCGCACGCGACCCAAGGGAAGCTTGCCTTGGGCGAGGCGGTAGCCTCACTCTGGCCGCTTGTTTTCGATGAGCTGGCGGCGTGGGAGCGGCGGTTCCGCCGCTGGGAAATCATCACCGGCATCCTGTGGGTCTTGGGCGTGGAAGTGTTGCTCGCCCTCGGCTGCTTGGTCATGCGGCTGACGCGGAAGCCGCTCGTTCCCAAACCGCCGACACCACCCAAACTCGAATCATGGCAACCAAAACCAAGTTAAAAGCAAAGGGCGTGGCGGCGACGCAGCCCACCTCGGTCATTACCGGCGCGGCGGGCTTTCTCGGCTCGCATCTCACTGACCTACTGTTGGCGAAGGGCCACCGGGTCGTGGGCATTGACAACCTCGTGACCGGCTCGGTCGCGAACATCGAGCACCTGGCGGGGAACCAGGACTTCCGCTTCATCCAGCAGGACGTGACGGAGTTTTTGTTCCTCGATGGGCCGGTGAATTACGTGTGGCACTTCGCGTCACCGGCCAGTCCGGTGGATTACGCGCTGCTGCCGATTCAGACGCTCAAGGTCGGCTCGCTCGGGACGCACAAGGCGCTGGGCTTGGCGAAGGAGAAGGGCGCGCGCTTCCTGCTCACCAGCACGAGCGAAATCTACGGCGACCCGCTAGTCCATCCGCAGACGGAGGACTACTGGGGCAACGTGAACACCATCGGCCCGCGCGGCTGTTACGACGAGTCCAAGCGCTTCGCCGAGGCCATCACGATGGCCTACCACCGCCAGCACCAGTTGGAGACGCGCATCGTGCGTATCTTCAACACCTATGGCCCGCGGATGCGGCTCAAGGACGGGCGCGTGGTGCCGGCGTTCGTGAGCCAGGCGTTGCGGAACCAGCCGATCACGGTCTTCGGCGAGGGGAAACAGACGCGGAGCTTTTGCTACTGCTCGGACCTCATCGAAGGGATTTACCGGTTGATGATGGGCGACTACCCGCTGCCGGTGAACATTGGAAACCCGCGCGAGATGACGATGTTGGAGTTTGCTCACGAGATCATCACGGCGACCGGCTCGAAGAGCAAAATCACCTTCAAGCCATTGCCGGTGGACGACCCCAAGCAACGCAAGCCGGACATCACCCTCGCGCGGAAGCTCCTGAAGTGGGAGCCGCAGGTGGAGTTGGCGGACGGGCTGGCGCGGACGATTGAGTATTTCCGCCAGAAAGTCTGATCGAACCTACAGCGTTTGCCCCATGGCGCGACGGAGA
>JAYTIO010000670.1:0-2825 GCA_043731805.1 Pedosphaera sp.
CGCTGGCGGGCTTGATGAACAGCCGGGCGTTCGGCGCGGGCCTGCCTGCCGGTCAAGCTCACTTCGCCCCGCGCGCCAAGCGCGTCATCTTCGCCTACATGAGCGGCGGCGTCTCCCATGTGGACTCCTTCGACCCCAAGCCCGCGCTTGCCCAGCGCCACGGCCAGCCCATGCCCGTGCCGGTGAAGCCCACGATGTTCAACAACAACGGCAACCTCATGGCCAGCCCGTGGGAGGCCAAGCCGCGCGGCCAGAGCGGCGTGGTGATGACAGACCTTTTCCCCAAGCTCGCCTCACTCGCCGACGACCTCGCGGTCATCCGCAGCATGACCACGAAGGTCAACGAGCACGCGCAGGGCAACTACGCGTTCCACACCGGCTTTCCCTTCATGGGCCATCCCAGCGCGGGCGCGTGGATGAGCTACGGCCTCGGCGTCGAGAACGAGAATCTCCCCGGCTTCGTCGTGCTCCAGAGCGGCGGCGCGGTGGTGCCGCACGGCGGCGTGGGCCTCTACAGCAACGGCTACCTGCCGGCGCAACATCAGGCCAGCATCATCCGCGTGGACGAGCAGCCCGCGTTGCCCAACATCAAACCCCGCGAGAGCGACGACCTGCAACGCCGCCGCCTCGACTTCATCCGCTCGCTCGACGCGCCCTTCGCACAAGCGACCGGCGAGGCGGCGATCGAAGGCGCGATTCGCAACTACGAGACCGCCTACCGCATGCAGTCCGCCGTGCCCGAGCTGTGCGACCTCGCCGGCGAAAGCGACGCCACCAAGCGCCTCTACGGCCTCGACTCTCCGAACAAGCAGTGCGCGGCCTACGGGCGGCAATGCCTCGTCGCGCGGCGGCTCATCGAGCGCGGCGTGCGCTTTGTGGAACTGAGCTGTCTGAACCAAGGCATCGGCGCGGGCGGCGCGGCGAACCCGTGGGACCAGCACGGCAAAATCAAGGAAGGCCACGGCGCGATGGCGGCGCAGGTGGACACCGGCCTCGCCGGCCTCATCACGGACCTGAAGGCGCGCGGCCTCTTCGACGACACGCTCATCCTCTTCAGCGGCGAGTTTGGCCGCACGCCCTTCTCGCAGGGCAGCGACGGGCGCGACCACAACCCCTTCGGCTTCAGCCTTTGGCTGGCGGGCGGCGGCGTGCGGGGCGGCACGGCCTTTGGCGCGACGGACGAGCTGGGCTACTACGCCGTCGAGGACAAGTGCGAGATTTACGACCTCTACGCGACCGTGCTGCACCTGCTGGGCATGGACCACGAGCAGCTCACCTACCGCTTCGGCGGCCGCGACTTCCGCCTGACGGATGTGCATGGGCGCGTCATCCCGCAGATTCTGGCGTAAAACCGGCTTACTCCAACTTTACTGCGCCGTTAGTGTCCGCCCATGAAAGTTACCACCATCCTGCCGCCGGACGAGCGTATCCAACCGGCAAATCCATCGGTGCGTGGCCGAGGCCGGTGAAGTTTGCGGCTGCGCTTAGCTGACGGGTGCGACTGCGGCTTGGCGGGCGCGGTGCCAGGCCAGCGGGGTCAGGTGTTTGACCTCACCGGTGCTGGTTCGGCCCAGCTTTTGGCAGCACGGCCGCCGGGATCACCCGGGTCAAAAAATCTCAAACCGCCGGTCAGAATCCCGAACGCACTAAAACGCGACCCTAGCCATTTTTCCTATCCGTCCAGCTCCACGCCGCCCTCGATTTCTACCCGTTTCTGCCAACTCACCGTTCAACGCTGTTACCGGTGTGTTCAAGGCTATCGCAAGCGGCCAGCAAGCGCCCGTTTTTGACTGGCGGAAATGGCGGACGTAACGGCGGCGGAGGGCTTAACTCGAATCCTGCGCCAACGAGCACGCGCAAGGGCCACGAATACCTCAGCGTGTTCGCCGACTTGGTGAAGCAGCGCGTGCGCTTGAGATCCCCTGGGCTTACGTTCCATCCAGACTTTTCGAATTATGCCGCCCCTACTTCCCCGACTTGCCGAGGAGCAACGCCAGCAGGTCGTTCAGCTCCGTCGCCGTGAGTGCCTCGATGAAATTCGCCGGCATCAGGGACGTCTCCGTCTCGCGGCGCTCTTTCACGTCCGCCTTCGCCACGCGGGCCTCCTGACCATTTGCCAAGGCGTAGATGAACGCGCCGCCTTCCTCGCGGCGCATCAGCCCGCTGACGGTCTCGCCGTCCTGGAGCACAAAGACCGTCGTGCGGAAGGCCTTGTCCACATTCCGGTTCGGGTCCAGCACGTCTTCGAGGAGGCGCTCCAGGCCACGTCCGCCGATGCCATCGAGCTGCGGGCCGACGAGCGCGCCTTGGCCGGCGAGCTGGTGGCAGACGGCGCACGCCTTGGTGAAGACTTCGGCCCCGCGCGCGGCATTGGCTTGCTTGGCATCGAAGCCGGCGCGCTTGGCTTCAATCAACTTGTGCAACTGCACGTCAGCCGCCGGGAGGTTTTTAACGAGGGCGGCCAACCGCACCGTGGCTTCGCGCGCCGGGCTGGCCCGGAGCCGGTCGGTCAAGGTGCGGTCCTGCAACAGCCGCGCAGGGATGCGTCCGGCCTCGGCGGCGGCGAGCAACTGCTCCGCCCCGGCCGCCGTGCTCACGAGCGCGGCGGCGAACTTCGTCTGCAAGCGGGTCGGCGCATTCGTCAGCGCGGCCACGACCACCGCCAGGCCGCGCGCCTCCCCCGACTCGCCGAGCTGGGCGGCGAGTTCCGCGCGCAAGGTCTCCGGCTGGGCGGCATCGCGCACGAGCGGCTCGACCTGCGGGAGGGCGGCGGTGGCATTGAGCGCCAGCCAAGCGCGCCCGGCGGCGGCGCGGGTGGCGGCGTC
>JAYTIO010000671.1:0-4129 GCA_043731805.1 Pedosphaera sp.
GCCGCCCTGGCCCTGTAGTGGAGACTTCGGGGCCTTCGCCCCCGAAAACCCCTGCAAATAGCCATCACCACCTCCCGAATCCGCCAAGTAGGGCTAGGGAGGAGAGGAACGCCTTGAGTTCGTCGAGGAGGACGCTTTCCAAGTCCCCCATAGGAATCTTGTCGTGGCACTTCCGGCAGGCGTGTTTTGCGCTGCCACTCCGGACAACCGCCAAGGCGACTCACAATTTCCGCACGGCGACCAAGCGCGCGCGTTGGTGCGGTGGTTCAGCGAGGCGCTGAAACCACGTTCCAGTCGTCAGCAGAATCTCCGCTTGCGCGACGCGGCCCGCTTGTGACGAACCTGAGGAAATCGCCAAGCGCGTCAGCGTCCGACGCCAGCTTCAAGGCTTGCTTCGGGTCGCCGAAGGTCAGTCGCTGCGCTCGACCGGGCGGAAGGGCCAGGCCCAGCTCGCGAACGCGCCGAGCTTGCGGGTCTGAATCCACACCTTGCCCTCGCCACGGAAGCGGCAGACGAAGCCCTCGCCGGAGAAGAACAGCGACTTGTAGCCGCCGATGCGCCCGACCTCGTATTGCAGGCCGTCGGTGAAGGCGACGATGTGGCCGGTGTCAACCACGTAGCTGCCCGAGACGTTCACGCAGAACATCGCGCCGTAGGTGTTGAACCAGAGGTCGCCCTTACCCGAGCACTTGATGAGGAAGATCCCCTCGCCGCTGAAGAACCCTTTCAAACCCTGCCACTTGCTATCGAGCGTCACGCCCATGCCGCTCGCCACGAAGCCGCTGCTCTGAAGATAAATCACGTCGCCATCGAGATAGACGTGCTCCAGATCGCCCGGCGCACCGGGCGCGATGCCAATGCTGCCGGGGGTGTTCGCCGCCGTGAACTCGTTGACGAAGATGCTCTCGCCGGTGAGCAGGCGCGCGAGGCCGCCGCGCATCTTGGTCTTCAGCTCCAGATTCGTGTCCATCGTCGCCATCGCGGAGGCCTCGACCTTGAGCGTCTGGTTCGCAGGGATTTGCACAGTGAGGAAGGCGAAGTCGGGCCGCCCCTCGATCAAGTAGTCGAACTCGCGCCGGGGGTCCGTGCTGTAACCCGCCGTGAGCAGGCCGGAGCCAGCGGGCACCGCGGCCTTGGGCAAGGGCGGCGGGCCCCCGGGCGGGGCGAGCGCGGGTGACTGCGCGGCGGCGACCCATTCCGTCAGGCCCTCGTGGAAGACGTGGTCGGTGGGTTTCAATTCGCCGGACGCGAGCATCTGGCGGACTTGCTCGACGGGGAACGGGCCTTCCGAAACGCCGGTGCGGGAGATGTGGATTTGCATGGGAGGGTTCGAGTGGTGAGCGGTTCAGCGCGGCTTCAACTCCGGTCCCAGCTCGTGGCCAAAGCCGCCGGCGTTATGACTCTGGCACCAAACCGTGCCGCGACCGCTGAAGCGGCAGACCAAACCCTCGCCACCGAGGATCGCCGTCAGCCAGCTCCCGCCGGCCTTCGTGATGGTGAAGTTCAGCGTCTCCTGGAACGCGACGATGTGCCCCGTGTCCACGATGTAGTCGCCGTCCACCTCGATGGGATAAATCGCGCCGAAGCTGGAGAGAATGACCGGTCCCGTGCCGCTGAGTTGCAGCCAGAAGACCCTCTCGCCGGAGAGGAAGGACTTGAAACCCTGCCAGCCGAAATTCACATCCACGCTGCTCTCGCACGCCACGAACGAGCCGGACTGCACGATGAGGTTCTCGCCCCGCAAGTCGTAGCGCAGCATATCGCCGGGGAGCGTCGCGGCGAGGAAGACTTCCCCGCTGTGCTGCAACGCCGCGTAGTGGTTGAGGAAGAGCGACTCCCCCGCGAGCATGCGTTTCAGGCCCGCCAAGATGGAGCCGGAGTCGCGCTTGTGCGTGGTGGTCGTGAGCGCCAGCGCGTCACTCATCGCGATCATGGAACCGGACTCGGCAGTGAGGTTATCGCCGGGCGAGAGCACGACGCGGGCGGCGGCATTGCCCGGCCGACTGAGAAGTTGAATGTCCATTTTAGATCCGGGGGTTGAGCCAGTTGGCAAGGCCGCTGAGGCTGCGCGTTTGAATCACAATCTTCCCCTTCCCCTCGACGCGGGTGACGAAGCCCTCGCCGCCGAAGAGGCTGGAGAAAATGCCGCCCGCCAGTTGCAGCTTGAGCTTCATTTGCGGCTCGTAGGCGACCAGATGGCTCGTGTCCACGAGGTATTCGCCCTCCACCTGCCGCTCCAGCAACTCGCCGTAAGCCCCATACCAGAGCGTGCCCGTGCCGCTGACCGTGAGCTTGAAGAGCCCTTCGCGCGCGATGCCGCTCACCAACCCCGCCCAGCGCACGCCCAGCTTCAGCCCCGGCGTGGACGCGATGTAAGCCCCCGGCTGGAGACACAGCGTCCCCCCGTTGAGCTGCACCTCGCGCATATTTCCCGGCGTGGTCTGCACCAGCGTCACGCGCCGCGGACCACTCGTGGCGTTGGTGAACGTGTTGATGAACAGCGACTCATCCGCGAGGAACTTCTTGGCCAGCCCGGAGAAAAAGCCGCCGTTCAACGACGCCTTCATCCCAAGGTCTGCCGCCATGCTGGACATGGCGTCCGACTCGGCGATGACGCTCTCCCCGGGGTCGAGGTCAACGTGCAGGTAGGCAAACGACGGGGCACCCTCGATGGTGGTTTTCATGGCAGTGGAGAAACTTTTTCGGAAATCATTTCGCTAGCCAAGGCTGAAGTTTCCGCCCCCCGAAGGCAAGCGGGCAGACGAATTCGGCCGTTGAAATCAAACGCACAGCCGCAAACAGCATGCGCCCTGTTTGCGCTCCGGCGCAGCCAGTGCGCGGGTCAATGAGATTCAGCCGGACGATCCCCCCACCGCAAGCCAGCTTCGTCCTTCACGCGGCACCCCAAACCCGCTCAACGTCTGCGACAGCAGGGGTTCAAAGCCACAGCCGCTCAATTCCTTTTCAGGGACCGAACGTGGTATTCGCACTGCCCATCGGAGTGGTTTCGTAATCGTTTTTGATGATGACGGTCTGAGCGGTGGCTGCGGGCGCGGCGACTACGGGCTGCACCGGCACGACCATTCCACTCATGACGGGCGGCGTCACGACCGAGGAGACGAACACTGGACGCGCATGATGGTGGTGGGGACACGGATAAGTCCGCACCGACACAGGCTGGGCGACCGCGGCGGCTGGAAGCCGCCGGCACGGGCGTCAGTGATACTCCTGCACCGTGCGCACCGCGTAGCCGCTCTTTTGCAGCGCGGCGATGCCCAGCGCGGCGGCACGGGCACCCGAGAGCGTTGTCATGATGGGCGTGCCGGTATAGACCGCCGTGGTGCGAATCTTGATTTCGTCCGCGCGCGGTGACTGGCCAGCGGGCGTGTTGATGACGAGCTGGATTTCTTTGTTCTTGAGCAGGTCAATCGCGTTGGGTCGACCCTCGGCGAGCTTGTAGATGCGCTGCACTTTCAGTCCGGCCTTCTCCAGGACCGTAGCGGTGCCGTTGGTGGCGACCAACTCGAAGCCAAGGTCGGCGAACGCCTTCCCGACTTCGGCCACATCCTGCTTGTGCGCGTCGCTGACGCTCATGAAGACCTTGCCCTTGAGCGGCAGCGGCGAGTTCGCGGCCATCTGTGACTTCGCGTAAGCCACGCCGAGGTCGGCGTCGAGGCCCATGACCTCGCCGGTGGAACGCATCTCGGGCGAGAGCAGAATGTCCTGCCCGTGGAACTTGTTGAACGGAAACACGGACTCCTTCACCGCCCAATACTTCGTCCAGATTTCCTCGGTGAAGCCGAGCTCCTTCAAGGTCTTCCCGGCCATGACTTTCGCGGCAAGCTTGGCGAGAGGTCTGCCGATGGCCTTGCTCACGAACGGCACCGTGCGGCTCGCGCGCGGGTTCACTTCGAGCACATAGACCGTCTCGCCCTTCACGGCGTATTGCACGTTCATCAGACCGATGACCTTGAGCTCGCGCGCCATCGCGTGGGTGTAGGTGCGAATGGTGTCGATGACCGAAGCCGCGAGCGTGTGCGGCGGCAAGACCATCGCGGCATCGCCCGAGTGGACGCCGGCGAACTCGATGTGCTCCAGCATCCCGCCGATGACGATGGTGCCGTCAGCC
>JAYTIO010000672.1:0-3582 GCA_043731805.1 Pedosphaera sp.
GACGGCGTGATGAAGTTCAAGAAGGCGGACATCGCCAAGGTTCTGAAGGGCCAGTCCGCCATGCCGGACACGCTGATCAATGTGCTCTCCAAGCGCGACATCCGGGACTTGGTGGAGTTCCTGGCTTCGCTGAAGTAGCGAGCGGTGAGGGGAAGTGATTCGTAGTTAGTGATTAGTCGGCTGCTGGCGAATCGCGGCCGGGCGAGGACTAATTACTAATTACTTCCCCAGCCTTCAGACTTCGGGTTGAACCCCGCCCAGCCGGCTGCTACGCTCCGCGCGTGACCATCGAATACTTGTTCAAACTGGACGACGGCCAGTGTTTCAATTTCGAGGTGGACACCGAGCGCACCTATCAGGCGCGGTTCGACAAGGTGGAGCATCCGTTCTGGACCGAGTTGGACTTTCAGAAATGCACGTTGTGCCCCTTGGCCAGCGAGCAGTTCCGCCACTGTCCCGCCGCGCTGGACGCGAAGAAGATCACCGAGACCTTCCGCGCCATGATCTCCTACGTGGAGGTCACGCTGGAGGTCCGCACGCCGGAGCGCACCTACGTGAAGCGCACCGACGCGCAGACCGGCCTGCGCGCGCTCTTCGGCCTGGTGATGGCGACGAGCGGTTGCCCGATCCTCTCCCGACTCAAGGGCTTGGCCCGCACGCACCTGCCCTTCTCGACGATGGAGGAGACCATCTTCCGCACCGTGGGCGCGTATCTGATCCAGCAGTTCCTCATCCAGCAGAAAGGGGGCGAGCCGGACTGGGAGCTGCGCGGGCTGAACTTGCTCTACGAACAGCTTCAGGAGGTGAACCGCTGCTTCAAGGCGCGCATTGACGCCGCCTCCGAGCAAGACGCGAACATGAACGCGCTCGGCTCGCTGATCTACTTGGCGATGGGCGTGTCCTTCTCCCTGGAGGCGCAGTTGGAGGAGATCCAGCACCTCACCATCTCACCGGCGCGGCTGGAGGCGTGAAGGGGGGCGTGGCTCATTTTGACGGGTGCGGTAGGGCGAGCGTCCTCGCGAGCCGGCTCGGCCGGAGCTTCGCCCTACCAAACTGAGCCACTCCCGCAACCCGCCAGAAAAAGTTTCCCCCTCCGCAGCTTTGCCTTAATCTCACCGCCAAAGCGCAACATTGGAGCGAAGCACGGGAGCGAACTTGGGTTTGCCGCGAAACAGAAAGATAGGCTGGTGGCCGGAGCATATACGCCGCATGGGGGCGGCGTATCTGGTGCTCATCATCTCCCTTGCCCCCACGCTGCTGGCCTATCAGCGCGTGAAGGAGAATGCGCGGGAGCGGGATCAGGAGCGCTTCGATCAGCTCGCCCTCGCAAAACACGATGCCGTGGAGCGCCGCGCCCTGCGCTACCTCGACGGACTCATCGGCCTGGGCGGTTTCTTCACGGCCAACGAAACCCTCGATGTCGCGGAATGGAACCGCTACACCCGCGACGTCTCGGTGGCGGAGCGCTTCCCCGGCTTCCAACTGCTCGGTTTTGCCGAACTGGTCCCGGCGGGCGGGCGGGCCGCGCACGAGGCGAAGTGGCGGCCGGCCGCCGGGACGGACTACGCCATCCAGCCGCCAGGCCAGCGTGAGGGTTATTGCCCGGTCGTCCTCCTGAACAAGCTCGACGCCCTCAACCGCACGGCGCTCGGCGCCGACGCGTTCGCGGACGCCGCCCTAGGGCCGGTGTTGGAGCGGGCGCGGACCACCGGCGAGGTCGCCGTCAGTGGGCGCGGACTGTTTCCATGGTTTGCCAGTCCGGGCGCCGACCCGGTCGTGATCGTGCAGCCGGTCTTCTTCGCGGGCCAGCCGGTGACGACGCCGGCGGAGCGCCAGGCGGCGTTGCGCGGCTACGTCTTCGGCCTGCTGGAATGGGCCCGGATGCTGGAGGGGATTTTTGACGCGCCCACCGATCAGGTCATCCGCGCGGAACTCTTCGATGGCCGGCAGCCGCTGCCGGCCCACGCCCGCTTTGCCGCCGGGCGCAGCGGCCCTGACCGGGCACGGTTCATCCGCGAGACCACGGTGCGCGTGGCGGATCGCGACTGGCTGCTGGTGCTGTCCTCCTCCCCCGCGTTCGAGGCCAGCCTGCACAACCGCCTCCCGCCACTCGTGCTCGGCCTGGGCATCTCGGTGAACCTGCTGCTCTTCGGCATCGCGTGGGCGCAGGCGCGCGCGCGCATGGACGCCGAGCGGCTGGCGGAGGACTTGCGCCAGGTGCAGGAGCGGGACCGCCTGCTGGAGCGCGCCACCAACGACGCGATTTGGGACTGGGACATCGCCAGCAACCTCCTAGGCTGGAACGAGGCCGTGCAAGCGATGTTCCGCTACTCCGCCGAGGCCGTGTCCCCGCAGCCCGAATGGTGGCTGGAACGCCTGCACTCCGAGGACCGCCGCCGCGTGTGGAACGGCCGCGAGGCCGCCGTGCAGACCGGCGGTGAGTTCTGGGCGGACGAGTATCGCTTCCGGCGCGGGGACGGCACCTTCGCCTACGTCATTGACCGCGGCTACATCATCCACGACCGTCAGGGCGTGGCCGTGCGGATGATTGGCTCGATGGTGGACATCTCCGCGCAACGCGAGGCCGAGGAGGCCCGCCAGCAGTCCGAGCGCAAGCTCGCCCTTCACATCCAGCAGACCCCGCTGGCCGTCATCGAGTGGAACCTCAGCTTCCACGTCACCGCCTGGAACCCGGCGGCGGAGCGCATCTTCGGCTATCTCGCGCGCGAGGCCTTAGGCCGGCACGCCGCCGAACTAATCCTGCTCGCCGCCGGAAAAAAGGAGCCGGGCACGAACCTCTTCACCAACCTCCTCGCCGGCGTCCAGCTCTCCGAGGAAGCCCGCGACCACGTCCAGCGCACCTGGCAGGAAGTGCTCAAGAGCGCACAGCCCAACAGCGCCCCGCCCCCCTCCGGCTCCCGCGAAAGCATCAACGCCTTCGCCGTCACCAACCGCACCAAAGACGGCCACCCCATCATCTGCGACTGGTATAACACCCCGCTCATTGACACGACCGGCCAAATCATCGGCGTCGCCTCCTTCGTGCTGGATGTGACCGGGCGCAAGCACGCCGAAGACGGGCTCGCCGCCGAGAAGGAGCGCCTCATTGTCACCTTGCGCTCCATCGGCGACGGCGTGATCGCCACCGACACCGAGGGCCGGGTGAGCATCCTCAACAAGCTCGCCGAAGACCTCACCGGCTGGCGGCAGGCAGACGCCGTGGGCCAACCGCTGCCTGAAGTCTTCCGCGTCACGCACCAGCGCACGCGTCAGACCTATCGCAACCCCGTCTCGCAGGTGCTCGCCACCGGCGAGATCGTGGACCTCCCCGACCAAAGCATTCTCGCTTCCCGCGCCGGCACCGAGCGGATGATCGCCGCCAGCGCCGCCCCCATCCGCGATCAGGAGAGTAAAATTATTGGCTCCGTGCTCGTGTTCCGCGACGTGAGCGACCAGCAGGCCATCATGGAAGACCGCGTGCGCGCCAGCAAACTGGACTCGCTGGGCATCCTCGCCGGCGGCATCGCGCACGACTTCAACAACATCCTCACCGCCGTCATCGGCAACATCTCCTTCGCCCGC
>JAYTIO010000673.1:0-4160 GCA_043731805.1 Pedosphaera sp.
GCTCACGGGCGAGCAAATGACCGAGGCCAAGAAGCGCATCGCCGCCTTCACCCCGAAGCCCCACGGCTAGCCCGCCCGGCTCAATCCCGCCGCCAGCGCCGGGCCTTGGATTCAAAGCGCGGCAAACTCCCCGCCGCCGCCAGCGTCACCGGCACCCGCAGCGCCAAGCTGGATTCAAAGGCGTGCTCCAGCCGGCTCGCCAGACTCCCGGCCCACTCCCCGTCTGCGCCCGGCTCCACCGTCACCTCCAGCTCCGGCAAGGCCCGCGAGCGGTTCACCCGCACCTGATACTCCGCCACCCCACCCACGCGCCGGATGATTTCCTCCACCGCGCTGGGATACACATTCACCCCGCGCACCACCACCATGTCATCCACGCGCCCGAGAATGCCGCCTTCGAGCGCAACGTCAGGCGAACCACACGCGCACACTCCGCATTCCGCATTCCGCATTCCGCATTTCACCAAGTCCCCCGTGCGATAGCGCAGCAGCGGCGAACCCGTGCGTCCCAGATTCGTCAAAATCAATTCCCCCGTCTCCCCTGCCTCCACTCGCTGCCCAGTGCCCGGGTCCACCACTTCGGCGATGAACGCGCGCGCGATGACGTGCAGCACGCCCGGTCGCGCGGGACATTCGTAACTCACCGGCCCGACCTCCGTCATGCCGTGATGGTCATAGACCCGCGCCCCCGGCCAGGCTTCCTCCAAGCGCGCGCGCGTAGCCGGAATGCTCCCGCCCGGCTCCCCCGCCACGCTGAGGGTCTTCACCTGCGAGCGGCGCAGGTCCATGCCCTCCTTCGCGGCGACCTCGGCGAGATGCAACGCATACGTCGGCGTGCAGCACAGAATCGTGGCACGCAGTTCGAGGATGGCCTGCAACCGCGCCACACTCGTCATCCCGCCGCCGGCGAAGACCAGACACCCCAGCCGTTGCGCCGACTCGAACGCCGTCCAGAAACCCAGGAACGGCCCGAAGCTGAACGCGAAGAAGATGCGGTCCGCCGCCGTGGTGCCCGCCTTGCGGTGAACGGTCTCCCAGTTGTCCAGCATCCACGTCCAGCTCTCCGGCGTGTCCAGCCAGCGCAGCGGACTGCCCGTGCTGCCGCTGGTCTGATGACAGCGCGTGTAACGCTCCAGCGGGAACGTGAGGTTCGTCCCGTAAGGCGGCTGCACCTGCTGGTCCGCGACCAGCTCCGCCTTCGTCGTGAACGGACACCGCGCGCTGAACTCCGCGAGACTCGCCACGCCCCCGTCCAGCCCGCTCCCCGCGAGCTTGCGCGCGTAAAACGGGTTCGCCGGCAGAAGCGCTGCGAGCAGGCTGCGAAGCTGGGAGAGTGGGTCGGTCACGAGTGGCTAGACTGAAGATTCACCAAGCGGAATCAACGGCTGCGCTATGAAGCCGAAGGAGGCCGGCCTCTTGGAGCCACAGATGGAACACAGATAAGCAACAGCCAGACGCGCCCCATCAGTGTTCAATCTGTGTTTCATCTGTGGCTAAAGTTTCAGCTCCCCCCGTTGCACCCGCACACACGCGCTAGCGTGGCCGGGTTCGATTTCTCTCAGCGCCACCTCGCCCTTCATGCAGGCATCCTGCGCAAACTCGCAGCGATCCGCGAAGGCGCAGGCGGGGAGCGGCTTGGACACGTCGGGCGGCAGGCCGGGGATGGTGTAAAGCTCCGCGCCCTTGCCTTGCAGCGCCGGGATGCTGCGCTGGAGCGCGCGGTTGTAGGGGTGCAGCGGGCGCGCGAAGATGTCCTCCACCCGGCCCGACTCCACCACGCGCCCCGCATACATCACCAGCACGCGCCGGCAGAAACCCGCCACCACGCCGAGGTCGTGCGAAATCCAGATGACCGCCATGCCGCGCTCGCGCTGGAGCCGCGCGATGAGGTCGAGGATTTGCGCCTGCACGGTCACGTCCAGCGCCGTGGTCGGCTCGTCGGCGATGAGCAAATCCGGCTGGGTGATGAGCGCCATCGCGATCATCACGCGCTGCCGCATCCCGCCGCTGAACTCGTGCGGATGGCTGCGGATGCGCCGCGCCGCGTCCGGCACGCCGACTTCCTCCAGCGCGCGGATGGCGCGCTTCACGGCCTCGGCGCGCGGCATGTTTTCGTGGATGAGCAGCGGCTCGATGAGCTGTTCCTCGATGCGCAGATACGGGTTCAGCGAGGTCATCGGGTCCTGAAAAATCATCGCGATGCGCTTGCCGCGAATCTGGTTCAGCTCCGCCTCCTTCATGGCGAGCAAGTCCGCGCCGTCGAAGCGCGCCGTGCCGCTCTCGATGCGCCCCGGCGGCTTGGGAATCAGGCCCATGAGCGAGTAGCACGTCACCGACTTGCCCGAACCGCTCTCGCCCACGATGCCCAGCGTCTCGCCCCGCTCCACGCTGAACGACACGCCATCCACCGCGCGCACGATGCCGTTGCGCGTGTGGAAGTAGGTCCGCAGGTTGGCGACCTCAAGCAGGGGCATAATCAATCGCGGTGGCCGAGGATGCGGGGCAAGTCACGCGCGCCATGCAGGACGGCTAGAATCCTGATTTCCCCTTCGGCGAGCCGGTAGAAGACCAGGTAGTTCTCGAAGCCGCGCAGCCGCCAGGAACGGATTCCGGCGAGGCTGGCGCGGGGCCGACCCAAGGCGGGGTGGCGTCGCAGTTCAGTGAAGGTCTTTTCAACCGCGCTGAAGAACTTGTCCGCCACGTCAGGGTTCAGTTCCTCAAACCATTCTGCCGCCGCCTCAATGTCGGCCCAAGCGGACGACTTAACGACCAGCTTGAGCATGGCGGCGCTGGGTGACGCGGGCGCGGACTCGTTTGCGGATGTCGGCCCAGTCCTTGGTCGTGGGCGTGAAGCCCGGCTCCGCATCGCGCGCCCGCAGAAAGTCGTCGAGCGCGGATTCCTGGGTTTTCACCTCATGCTCCTCGAGCAGCCGCAACGCGGTGCGCACGACCTCGCCCCGGTTCTGGTAGCGGCCAGTTTCAACAAGGTTCGCGACGAGCTTTTCCTGTCGGGTAGTTAGGGTGACGCTCATGCGGCGACGCTGGCCAAGTCCGTTGGCAAAGTCAATTTCACCCAAGGAATTTTTATCAGGAAGGCAGGAGAGCAGGAGAAAGCGAGCAGCCAGGGCAGTCGTAGTCTCGCCTGCCTTCCTGCCCTCCTTATAAATTCCCTGTCCGTGCTCATCGTTCAATCCTTCCCTGCCCGCACATCCAGCGCGTCCCGCAGGCCGTCGCCGAGGAAGTTCAGGCAGAAGAGCGTCGCGCTGAACACACCGGCGGGGAAGACCAGGAGCCACCAGTATTCCTCCATCCGGTCCGCGCCGTCCTTGATCATCGAGCCCCACGAGCTCATCGGCGGCTGCACGCCGAGGCCGAGGAAGCTCAGGAAGGCTTCGAGCAACATCACCGCCGGCACGGTGAGCGTGGTGTAAACGATGACCGGCCCGAGCACGTTGGGTATCATGTGGCGCAGGATGATGCGGCGCTTGCGCAGGCCCAGCGCGTGCGCGGCCTCGACGAATTCCATCCGCTTCAGCGACGCCACCTGCCCGCGCACGATGCGCGCCATCGTGAGCCATTCCACTGCGCCAATCGCGGCGAAGAGCAGCCACAACTCGCGCCCGAGCCACACGGTCAGCAGGATGACGAAGAGGGTGAAGGGCAGCGCGTAAAGGATGTCCACGAGCCGCATCATCAGCGCGTCGAGCTTGCCGCCGATGAAGCCCGAGATGGCGCCGTAGAGCACGCCGATGGTCAGCGACACGGCGGTCGCGCACAGCCCGACCATGAGCGAGACACGCCCGCCGTAGAGCAGCCGCGTGAACTGGTCGCGCCCGAGATGGTCGGTGCCCAGCCAGTGCTTCGCGGACGGCGGGGTCGCGCCGAGCGCGAGGTCTTGGGCATCGTAGGCGAACGGCGAAATCCCCGGCGCAGCGACGCAGAGCAAGCCCAGCGCGGTCACGATGAACGCGCTGGCGAGCGCCAGTTTGTTCTTCCGCAAGCGCGCCCAGGCGTCCTGCCACAGCGAGTGGCCCGCCTCGATGGCGGCCTCGGTCGGCTGCGCCGGCAGTGAGGGAGACGACATGGCGGACACGATGCAGGCGACGCGACTGGCTACTTCTTCTCCTCGGTCTTCTTGGGCTGCGGCGGCTTGGGCGCGT
>JAYTIO010000674.1:0-2669 GCA_043731805.1 Pedosphaera sp.
TTCAGCAAGGCCACCGTCGTCCTCGCGTTCTTCGGCTTCAACGAGTCCTTCGCCGGCCCGGCGGGAGTGGCGAAGTTCAAAGCTGACCTGACCCACTTCATCGAGCACACGCGGAAGCAGAACTACTCCGGCGCGGGCGCGCCCCGGCTCGCGCTCGTCTCGCCCATCGGCCACGAGAATCTCGGTAACCCGAACCTCCCCGACGGCAAGGCCAACAACGCGAATCTCAAGCTCTACACCGACGCGATGGCGGCGGTGGCGAAGGAAAAGGAAGTCCCGTTCGTGGACCTCTTCACGCCGTCGCTGAAGGCTTACGCAGGCGCGGTGTTCAAGCTCACGCACAATGGCGTTCACCTGAACACGGACGGCCACAAGGCAATCGCGCGGCTGCTGGACGAAGGCTTGTTCGGCAAGGCCGGTGCGCCGAAGGAGTTCAATGCGAAGCTCCGCGCCGAGCTGAACGAGAAGAATTACCAGTGGTTCAATCGCTACCGCGCGGTCAACGGCTACTACATCTACGGCAAACGCTCGCTCGTGAAGTTCAGCGACGGCGAGCAAAGCAACGCCCACGTCATGGAACGCGAGCGCGCCGTCCTCGACGTGATGGTCGCCAACCGCGACGCGCGCGCGTGGAAGGTCGCGCAGGGCGAGGCCGTGCCCGCGACGATTGATGACTCGAACGTGCCGCCGTTCCTCGACGTGAAGTCGCACTTCGGCGCGGCGCGCGTGAACCGTGAGAAAGCCACGAACCCGATTCTCGTCGGCGGCATGAGCAGCAAGTCCGGCGAGGCGGACGCCCTCGCTTACCTGCCGGTCAGCGAGGCGTTGAAGCAGTTCAAGCTCGCGCCCGGCTACGCCATCAACTGCTTCGCATCCGAGGAGCAGTTCCCCGAAGTCGCCAACGCCGTGCAGATGGCCTTCGACGCGCGCGGTCGCCTCTGGGTCTGCACCATGCCCAGCTACCCGCAGTATCAGCCGCTCGTGGACCGCCTCGGCAACCGCTCCATGCCCGACGACAAAATCGTCATCCTCGAAGACACCGATGGCGACGGAAAGGCAGACAGGTGCACCATCTTCGCGCGCGGCTTGCACGTCCCGACGGGCTTCGAGTTCTACAACGGCGGCGTGCTCGTCGCGCAGCAGCCGGACCTCGTCTTCCTCAAGGACACTAACGGCGACGACATCGCCGACTACTCCGAGCGCGTGCTCGGCGGCTTCGACTCCGGCGATTCGCACCACTCCATCAGCGCGTTCACACTCGGGCCGGGCGGCGAGCTCTACATGCTGGAAGGCACGTTCTTCTACACGCAGGTCGAGACGCCCTACGGCCCGGTGAAGAACCACAACGCCGGCGTCTATCGCTTCGAGCCGCGCACGGCGAAGTTCGAGACGTTCATCAGCTACGGCTTCGCGAACCCGTGGGGGATGACCTTCGACCGCTGGGGCCAAACGTTCGTCGCCGACGCGTCGCCGGGGCAGAACTTTTTCGGCACGGCCTTCTCCGGCCGCACGATTTTTCCAGACAAGCACCTGACCATGCCGCAGTGGATTCAGATGCGCGTGCGCCCGACTTCCGGTTGTGAATTTGTCTCCAGCCGCCACTTCCCAGACGACGCCCAGGGCCGTTACCTCCTCAACAACGTCATCGGCGTGCAAGGCATTCTCCAGCACACCGTCGCCGAGAAGGACTCCGGCTTTGTCGGCACGGAAATCGAGCCGCTGCTCATGAGCGACGACAAGAACTTCCGCCCCGTGGATTTCGAGTTCGGCCCCGATGGCGCGTTCTACGTCGTGGACTGGCACGAGCCGCTCATCGGCCACCTCCAGTATTCCATCCGCGACCCGTTGCGCGACAAGACCCACGGACGCATCTACCGCATCACGTATCCGGGCCGCCCGCTGCTGAAGCCCGCGAAGATTGCCGGCGCGAGCATCGAGGCGCTGCTCGACTTGCTCAAAGAACCCGAGGACCGCACCCGCCAGCGCGCGAAGACCGAACTCGGCTCCCGTCCCGTGGACCAAGTCATCGCCGCGCTCGTCAAGTGGACCAAGGCCCTCGACCGCGCCGACCCCGGCTACGAGCACGCCCGACTCGAAGCCCTCTGGCTCCACCAAGTGATGAACGTCGCCAACGAACCGTTGCTGAACGAAATCCTCGCCTCCAACGAACCCCGCGCCCGCGCCGCCGCCGTGCGCGTCCACTGCTACTGGCGCGACCGCGTGAACAGACCTTTGGACACACTCGCCAAGCTGGTGAAAGACCCGCACCCCCGCGTCCGCCTCGAAGCCGTGCGCTCGTTGAGCTTCTTCAACACGAGCAAGGCCGCCGAGATTGCGTTGGAGTCCGTCGAACTTCCCCAAGACCCGTATCTGAAATACGCCCTCGACGAGACCCTGCGAACCTTGGAGCGGTTCAAGTAACGGCGCGGGCGTTGCCCCGCAATTATCACTTGGTTTTCGCGCGAGCCACCGCTCATCCTCGCCCCATGAAGAAGTTTGCGGCGGAAGCCCTCGGCACGTTCGCGCTCGTGTTCGCGGGCACGGGGGCCATCGTCATCAACCAGACCAGTCACGGAGCCATCACGCACGTCGGCATCGCGCTGACGTTCGGGCTGGTGGTGCTGGCGATGATTTACACGCTCGGCGAGGTGTCCGGCGCGCACTTGAAC
>JAYTIO010000675.1:0-1989 GCA_043731805.1 Pedosphaera sp.
GCTCACGGCGGTGAGCGCCTGCGCCTGCGTCACGCCCGCCGGCAGGAAGTCGGCGTCCACGAGATACTCGATGGGTTCGCCGCGGTCACCGGCGGTGAAACGGCGCGAGACGCCGCTGGAGTTCAGCAGGCCTGTGACGGCCTGCGGAACCAACGCACTCGCCACCAGCGCGGTGAGGTCCGGCCCGGCGGCCCTCGGATAGCGGCTGCGGGCGGCGGACCGCAGGGCGAGGGCGTGCGGGTCGGTCACGGTGGAACTCGTTGCCTTCACCGTGCCCGCGCGGGCGAGCTGCGGTGCGCCGCTGGAGCCGTTGTCCACGAAGAGCGTGCCGTCCGCGCGCTGGCCGAGGAGGAAGAGCCGTTCCTCACCGACGCGCAGCGTGGGCGCATCGCTGGAGGTTTCACCCGCCCCGCCCACCCGCCCGCCACGATGCACTACGGTGAAGGTCGCGGGGAACTGGCCCTTGAACGCCTCGTTCACGCGGAGCCAGGTGCGCGTGTAGATGCCGCCGTCGGTTTCGCTGCGGCCACTTTCGGAACCCAAGACGGTGGCGTGACAGATGGCGGCGGCGGCTTGCACTCGTTCGTCCGGCGTGGCGGGCGCGAGGGTCAGGCAAGAGGCAAGGCGAACACCGGCCAGCAAACACGCCAGCGCGAGCACCAGGTGGAATCGCTTCATGGTGGCGGGAAGATGATTCACCCGGCCCGGCCACGCAAGCGGGGCGGCTACTTCGAGGCAAACGTCAGCCCGTCCCCCTCCGCGCTCACCTTGATCTTGTCACCGGGCTTGAACTCGCCTTCGAGCAGCTTCGTGGCGAGCGGGTCGAGGAGCAGGTCTTGCACGGCGCGCTTGAGCGGGCGCGCGCCGAACTGCGGGTCGTAGCCTTCCTGCGCGATGAGCTTCCGCGCGGACTTGTCCACGTCGAGGGTGAGGTGCTGCTGCGCGAGGCGCTTCTCCAAGCGCGTGAGCTGGATGTCCACGACCTGCGCCAGCTCGTCCTCGTCGAGGCTGTGGAAGATGATGGTGCTGTCCACGCGGTTCAGGAACTCGGGGCGGAAGTGCCGCTTCAGCTCGGCCATGACCTTGTCCTCCATCGCGGACCGCGCGCCAGCGCTCGTCTTTCCGTCGAGAAAATACTCCTGGATGATGGGCGAGCCGAGGTTGCTGGTCATGATGATGACCGTGTTCTTGAAGTCCACGGTGCGGCCCTGGCCGTCGGTGAGGCGACCGTCGTCGAGGACTTGCAGCAACACGTTGAACACGTCGTGGTGCGCCTTCTCAATCTCATCGAAGAGGACGACCGAGTAAGGCCGGCGGCGGACGGCCTCGCTGAGTTGCCCGCCCTCCTCGTAGCCCACGTAGCCGGGTGGCGCGCCCACCAACCGCGAGACCGTGTGCTTCTCCATGTATTCCGACATGTCGATGCGCACCATCGCCTGTTCGTCATCGAAGAGAAAATCCGCGAGCGCGCGGGCCAGTTCGGTTTTTCCCACGCCAGTCGGGCCGAGGAAGATGAACGAGCCGACGGGCCGGTTCGGGTCGCCGAGGCCGGAGCGCGCGCGGCGCACGGCATTCGCCACGGCCTTCACCGCCTCTCGCTGGCCGACCACGCGGGCCGCCAGACGCTCCTCCATCTTCACGAGCTTCTGCCGCTCGCCTTCGAGCATCTTGGTGACGGGGATGCCGGTCCATGACGCTACGACTTTGGCGATGTCCTCCTCGGTGACTTCCTGGCGCAGCAACGGATTCCGGGTCGAGTCGGCGGACTGCTTCGCCACGGCGACGAGCTTCTTCTCCAGTTCCGGCAGCTTGCCGTATTGGATTTCCGCCGACTTCTGCAAGTTGCCTTTGCGCTGCGCCTGCTCCAGCTCCGTCTTCGCTGCGTCAATCTGCGACTGAATCACGCTCACCGCATTGGTGGCGGCTTTCTCGTTCTGCCACTGCGCGGTCAGCGCGCCGGAGCGCTCCTTCAAATTCGCCAGCTCGACC
>JAYTIO010000676.1:0-1767 GCA_043731805.1 Pedosphaera sp.
AGAAGGGCGAGGGCGCGCACCTCTTCGCGCCGATGGGTTTCCTGGATGACTCGTGGTTCCATCGCAGCTACTGGGTCTATGGCAAGAGTTTCGCCGGCGGGCACAACGGCTATTTCCAGGCCGGCAAATACGCGCCCTCCGGCCGCATCATCGTCCACGATGGCGAGAATGTGTATGGCTACGGACGCGAGGCGCAGTATTTCAAGTGGACCACCACGATGGAGCACCAGTTGATGGCGATGCCGAAGGAAGCGCCCAACGTGGTGGCAGACACAGGCCTCGCGGCGAAGGGCGGCAAGCAAGCCGCCAATGCGAGCCAACCGCTCGTGGTGAACTACCCGATCACGCCCAAGCTCGACCTCGCGAAGCAGCCCTTCACCTTCGAGGTGTGGGTGATGGCGGACGCGAAGGACGGCGTCATCGCCTCGCTCGGCGGGCCGTTGAACGGTGCGGCGCTGGCGCTGCGCGGCGGCGCGGTGGAGTTCGTCGTCAACAGCGCGCAGACCCGCACGTCCGCCAAGGCCACCACCGCGCTGGGCGAGGGCTGGCACCATCTCGTCGCCGTGATGGAGGCCGACGGCACGCAGCGGCTCGACGTGGACGCGCAGGTCGCGGCCACGGCGAAGGCCACACTGATTGCCGCCACGCCGAAGCAGGGCATCCGCCTCGGTGGCAACGGCGACAACAACGTCCTGGGCGAAGTGCTCGACGGGAGTTTCCTCGGCCTGCTCGACAACTTCGCCATCTACACCCGCGCGCTGACCGCGAAGGAAGTTCAAGCCCGCTTCGACGACCCGACCGCGAAGCCTACCAACGCCGCGCAGTTCTCGTCGTTCGACAAGGCCGACGCGCGCGACGACTCGGGCGGGAACAACCACGGCGTCTCCGGCGCGGGCATCGAGGCGGGCAAGGGGAAAGTTGGCAACGGCCTGTGGTTCCGCCGCGCTAGCTCGCCCACGCCGCCCGCCGCGCCCGCGCTCGCCGCGAAGGGCGGCAAGAAAGCCAAGGCCGCAGCAGCCGCAGCGACTTCGCCCGCCCCGGCTCCCGCGAACCCGAACCAACCTGCCGCCGGCCACCCGGTTCCGCCCGCGCCCGCGCAGAAGGGGACGTTCGTGCAGAACCAGTGGCAGCGTTACGTCCCCATCGTCACGCGCGCGATGGCGATGGCGGGCAAGACGATTTTCGTGAGCGGGCCGGACGATGTGATTGACGAGGAATACGCCTTCGAGCGCCTCGCCGCGAAGGACAAGAGCATCCTCCAGCAGTTGCAGGAGCAGGACGACGCGCTCGAAGGCAAGCGCGGCGGCACGCTCTGGGGCGTCTCCGTCACCGACGGCAAACAAGGGGCTGGCTTGACGCTCGCCAGCCCGCCCGTCTGGGACGGCATGGCCGTGGCGCAAGGGCGGCTCTACGTCTCCAGCGTGGATGGTGTGGTGCGGTGTTTTGGGAAGAAGTGAATTGAGTTCCGCCAGTGGCGGCCGCAGCCGCGAACGGTCCCCGAAGCGCGAGCCGTCCCGGCTCGCAGCGGATGCGCCCGGAGAGCGGCCTGGGATATTCCGAACCGTTCATTCCCGGCGTGGCTGCTGCTCGCCGGCGGCTCCGCCCTGGCGCAGCCCACCGCGCCGGAGCACCAGATCAAGGCCACCTTGCTGGCCAAGCTTTCCCAATATCTCGAATGGCCGGCGACCGTCTTCGCCACGGCGGACCAGCCCATCGTCATCGGCATCCTCGGCGCGGAGTTCGATGCGCGCCTCCGCGCGTTCAAGG
>JAYTIO010000677.1:0-3159 GCA_043731805.1 Pedosphaera sp.
TCCACTGGCGGAGCAGGTCGAGCCGCGCGCGCTGCTGGCTGGCGGAAACACTCTTCGGCGGCGTGAGGTAGGCGATCGGGTCGCCGCTGGAGCGGAACGGCACGCCTTGAAAGGAGGCGGGCATGAAGCCGTTGGACCAGTTCAACGCCCCGTTCACCGGCGCGCCCTGATGGTCGAGCAACACGACGAACGCCGGGAGATTCTCGCTCTCCGAGCCGAGGCCGTAAGTCACCCACGAGCCCATACTGGGCCGGCCGGCTTGCGTGAAACCGCTGTTCATCTGGAAGAGCGCGGGGCCGTGGTTGTTGCTTTCCGTGTGCATCGAGCGGATGACGCACAGGTCGTCCGCGTGGCGCGCGAGGTGCGGATACGTCTCCGCAATGTCCATGCCCGCGCGCCCGTGCTTGGCGAACTGGTAGTAGCTCTTCATCGCCACGTTCTGCGTCTTGCGACCCATGAACGCGTCCTCGGGTTTCCACACGGGGATGGCCTTGCCGTGCCATTTCTCCAGCTCGGGCTTCGGGTCGAACAAGTCCACATGGCTCGGCCCGCCATACATGAAGAGGAAGATGACGGCCTTGGCGCGCGGCGCGAAGTGCGGCGGGTGCGCGGCCAGCGGGTTGGTGGAGGCCGCTGCACCGAGCGCGCCCTCCGCGTGCAGCAACGAGTTCAGCGCCAGCGCGCCGAAGCCGCCGCCGCTCAACTGAAGCATCCGTCTGCGGGTTAGTGAGTGCATAGAGGGATGAGATGACTATGCAGGAGAGAAATCGCCACGCAACATTTGGTTGGCGCGTTCTCCCTCACCCCGTCTTCTCCCACGGAGCGACGGGGGAAACGTCGTTCGTGACACTTGAATCCGCACGGGTGGGTTGGTGTAAGACTTGGTGTGTGCAACGCCGCATCTCGTCTCTGCGCTTAGTCCGGTTCCCCGGCCGCGACGCGGCTTGCTGCGATGCCCGGCCCTGTTACGGTCTGTGCAATGAGTTTTGTCGCCGAGTTCGATGCGTTGCCGCTGGCGGCGCTGGAGCAGTCCGCTAACCACGCTCCGCTGGCCGAGGCGCAGGCCGCCTTGGACCAGGCGCAGTTGTCGCTGGAGGATTTCGCCCGGCTGCTCTCACCCGCCGCCGGGCAACTGCTGGAGCCGCTGTGCCGGCGGTCGCAGGCGCTGACGCAACAGCGCTTTGGCAAGGTCATCCGGCTCTTCGCGCCACTCTACTTGTCCAACGAGTGCATCAACAACTGCGCTTACTGCGGCTTCTCGCGGGACAACCCCATTCTGCGGGTGACCTTGGCGGTGGAGGAAGTCCGGCGCGAGGCACGGTCGTTGCTGGCGCAGGGTTTCCGCAATCTGCTGCTGGTCGCGGGCGAGCATCCCAAGTTCGTCTCGGGCGATTACCTGGCCGCCTGCGTGCGCGCGCTGCATGAGGAGTGGCCCAGCCTCTCGCTCGAAGTCGGGCCGATGGAGACGGCGGAGTATCGGCCCATCGTGGCGGCCGGTGCGGAGGGGTTGGTGGTGTATCAAGAGACTTACGACCGCGCCATCTACGAGCGGATGCACACGGCGGGACCGAAGCGGAACTTCGACTGGCGGCTGGAGACGGCGGAGCGGGCTTACGCGGCGGGGTTCCGCCGGCTGGGCATCGGCGCGCTCTTCGGGCTGGCGGACTGGCGACGCGAGGCGTTGAGCGTGGCGGCGCACGCGCAGTATCTCCTGCGGCATTGCTGGAAGGCACAAGTCACCCTCTCGCTCCCGCGCCTGCGTCCGTGCGCCGGGGAGTTCGAGCCGCTCACCACGATGACCGACCGCGAGCTGGTGCAGCTCGTCGCGGCGTTTCGCCTGTTGCTGCCGGACGTCGGCCTCGTGCTCTCGACGCGCGAACCGGCGGCGCTGCGCGATGGGTTGTTCCCGCTGGGTATCACGCTCGCCAGCGCGGGCAGCCACACGGAGCCCGGCGGCTACACCGGCGCGGGCCGCGAGAACATCCACCGCACGGAGCGCGGCCGCATCGTGGAACTGGCATCCGGCGCGAGCGAGTGGGCGGCCACGGCGGGGCACGCGACGAATGCGACGGGGCAGTTTGAAATTGCCGACGAGCGGTCGCCCGAGGAGATTGCCGGCCTCATCCGCCGCCTCGGTTACGAACCGGTTTGGAAAGACTGGGACGCGGCGTTGAGTGCGTGACCATGAAACTACCGCTGCTCCTCGCGTTACTGCTGGCCAGCTTCGGGCCCCGGGCCTCCGCCCAACGTGCCGCCTCCCCAGCCCCGCCCGCCGAGTCGCTCACCTGCGTGGTCTGCACCAAACCGATTGCTGGAAAACACTTCGTCCACAACCTGACGAACACCATCTGCGCCGACTGCGAGCAGCTCCCGACCCGGTGCGCGGTGTGCCGCCTCCCGGTGAAGGAGGTCACTGCCAAGACCTCGGACGGGCGCGTCTTTTGCCGTGCGGACGCGGGCAATGTCGTGGTGGCCCAGGACGAGGCGAGCAAGCTCTTTGCGCAGGCGCGCGGCGAGTTGAGCACCTTGGCCGACGGAGCGCTCACGCTGCGCAGCCCGGAGGTCGCCGTGCAGTTGGTGGACGTGGACTATTGGAACGCCAAGGCCGGTGGCGACGCGACGAGCACGATGCATCGGCTGGGCTTTTCCATCAGCCGACCCATCGGCGGCGGCTTCGCGCACAACGTCATCCTCATGAGCGGACAGCTTCGCAGCACCACGCTCTCGACCTGCGCGCACGAGTTCGCCCATCTCTGGCTGAACGAAAACCTCAAAGCCGACCGCAAGCTCGACCCCGACACCCGCGAAGCGCTCTGCGAACTCCTAGCCTTCAAGCTCGCCGCCCGCCGGGGCGACCCCAACGAAATCGCGCGCATCAAGAAGAACCCTTACACGAAGGGCGTCGTGCTCAACGCCCTCGAGTTCGAGGCGCGCGAGGGCTTGGCCGGCGTGGTGGCGTGGGTGCGCAATGGCACGGACACCGCCCTGCCGTCCGCGACCGGTCTCGCGAGCACGGTCAGCGCCCCGGAGCCGTTGCGGGAGCTGCGTCCTCCGCCGCCGCCCGCGACGAAGCTGGAGCTGCGGTCGCTCCTGCGCACATCGAAGCGCACGGTGGCCGTCATCAATGGCGAGCGCTTCGAGCCGGGCAGCGAATTGTCC
>JAYTIO010000678.1:0-3368 GCA_043731805.1 Pedosphaera sp.
GGGTTGCTTCGGCGCAGCCGGCTTCAACGGCTCGCGGTTCAAAAGGATGCGCAGTTCGCGCGGCGTCCCATCGGTGCGCTCGACGATGAAATACTTCTCCTGCGCGTTGCCGAGGACGGCGGCCATCGTCTCGGTCAGGCGGCGGTCGCGGAAGAGCTGCGGGTTGCTGGTGAACTCCGGCAGGCGCGCGAGGAAGTAGTCCGCGTCGGCCTTCGCAGACTGCACGATGCGCGTGGCGTCGGCGCGGCCCGCGTTGCGGATGGCGTCAGCCTCGGCCTCGGCCTTGGTGCGGGTGGTGTTGGCGTCACCTTCGGCGGTGTTGATGGTCTTGCGCTTGTCGTTCTCGGCCTCGAGCACGGCGTCGAAGGCGGCCTTCACTTGGCGGGGTGGGATGGCGACGACATCGCAACCGCGCGGGTCGAATTCGATGCCGAGGTTCTGCGCGGTGACGAGCGCTTGCACGCGGCTCATCAGCTTTTCCTTAAAACCGGCGATGTCCTGCCGCGTGGCTTTGTCCACGGTGAATTGGCCGGAGGCGTGGTGGAGCGCGTTGTTCAGCGCGTTCTGCGCGAGGTTCGAGACGGCGGCGAACTGGAACACATACGCCTCGGGGTCGCTGATGCGGTAACGCAACGTGGCCTTGACGTGCATGATATTGCCGTCGGCGGTGAGCGTGTAGCCGTCGGCGGATGGATTGAGCGTTGGACCGGCGGGCGGTTCCTGGCCGGCGAGTTCCTGCTGCGGCGTCACCGGATACCAACCCGCGCTGGAGATGACGGTGTGGACCTGGTCTTTCGGGATTTTGACAATCTCGTTGATCGGAAACGGGAAGGACCAGTGAAGGCCGGGCTTGAGCAACGCGGCCTCGCCTTTGCCGGTGGACGCGCCGAAGAGGAGCTTGATGGCGACTTCCTGCGGGCCAACGGTGAAAATGCCGGAGGCGAAGAAGAGCACGATGAGGCCCGCCATCACGACGCGAACGACAAGGAAGCTGCTCTTCAGCGCGTCGGACAAAGCCTGCGTGCTGGAGTCCTCCATCGGCGCTTCGGGCGGTGGCACAGGCGCGTCGCCGGGGCCGTGGGAGTGAGAATGCGCGTGATCGTCCGGCCCCGGCCCGTGGCTGTGGCTGTGGTCGTTCGGCCCGTGGGAGTGGGAATGGTCGTGGTCGCTCATGACAGACGGCTTACTTGGTGCCAGCGGGGCGAACGAGGGAGTTGGTGGAGCGGAGCAGATCGAAGGGCGAGGAGTTCTGGTCGAGAATCAGCGTGGTCCGCTCCTTCGCGATGGCTTCCATCGAGGCGAGCTTCTGGAGGAACACGGCTAGTTCCTTGTTTTGCTCCAGCGTCTTGTAGGCCTTCGCGGCTTCCTTCTCGGCCTCGCCCCGACTGCGCGTGGCCGCAGCCTCGGCGTCGGCGAGTTTCTCGCTGCGTTCGCGCTCGGCGCTGGAGCGAATCTTGGTGGCATCGCGGTCGCCTTCACCCTCGAACTGCTTCACGAGGCGCTGACGCTCTTCCTTCATGCGCTCAAAGACCTTCTGCGTGACGCTCTCGGGGAAGCCGAGGCGCTTGATGCCGAGGGATTTCACTTCGAGGCCGAACTTCTCCTTCGCCGTGCCGGCCACCTGCGCGAGCATCTCCTTTTCGATTTCATCGAACTTGAGCTTGGCGGGGTCGGTGTTGATGAAATCGCTGAAGTTGTGCGTGCCAACGGTGGCGTTCTTGGCACTGCGGACGAGGCTCTCGAGGTTGCGCTTCGCGTCGTCCACGCCACCGGGGAAGCTGCGGTTGAACTTCTGCGGTTCGGTAATTTTCCAGCCGACGTAGACGAGCACGAGGACGTTGCGCTGGTCGAGGGTCTGGGCCTCCTCGAACTTGCCCTCGAAGTTATGCACGCGGGCGTCGAAGCGGTGGACCTTCTGGATGGGCCACGGGAGCTTGAAGCGGAGGCCGGGCTTGATGACCGCCTCGTCCGCCTTGCCGAAGGTGGTGAGGAAGGCGACCTCGCTCTCGCGCACCTGAAAGAGGAACGAGATGGAGCCAAAGATGAGGAGGATGACGAGGCCGACGACGAAGGTTACGGGGTTGCGCATAGTCAGTGGGTCAGAAAGTGGCGAGGCGGATTATTTCTTCGCGGGGATTTCCAAGCTCAAGAGGTCCTCGCGGATCTTGTCTTCGAGGTTGAGCTGAATCATCTCCTGCGCGTTGGTCGTGGCGATGATATATTTCCGGGACTTGGCAATGGCCTTGGCGTAGGTCTGCAAATAAATCCGCTGCGGATAGACCGTCGGGGCGGCGGCGAAGGCGGCCATCTGATGCTCGAACTGCGCGCCAATCGCCCCAGCCTCGGCAACGCGCCGAACGGCGAAGGCGGCGGCGGTGTCCTTCACCCTCTGCGCCTCGCCCTCGACCATCGCGCCTAACTTGGTTGCCTCACCCTTGGCGGTAAGCGTCTTGGCTTCGCGCGTCTGCTGCGCGCCGATGACGGCCTCGAACGCCTCGGCCACGCTCACCGGCGGGTGCACGTCCTGCAAGCCGACGAAGAGGATGTCCACGCCCAACTGCGCGTCATCGGCGGACTTCTGAATGTTCGCCCGGAGCGCCTCGGCGGACTTCTTCCGACCCACGGACATGAACTCGAAGAAATCCACACTCACGAGGTGACGCACGACTTCGCGGGTCGCGACACGCTCCAGCAGCTCGTTCGGGTTCGCGTGGTTGCGTGCCCAGGCGACGATGTCCTTGATTTGATACTGAACGGGGACGCTGGCGGTGATGAGATTGGCGGGCGGCGCGGACTTCTCCCCGGCGGCGTTGGTGCTCGAGGCGCTGTCCTGCTCTTTGTTCGCGACGGGCAGGTTAAACTCCTCTTTGTAATGGCTCTTGGTCCAGACAATCGTGTTCTCCGCCGTCGCGCCGCCGTGGTCGTCGTCCTTGGTCACGACGCCGACGGTGAAGGTCTGAATGCGGTGCGATTGGAAGCGATACACCGAGTCAATCGGCCACGGGCACTTCAGGTGGAAGCCGGGGTTCAGCGCCGTGGTCCCGACCGGTTTACCACAGCGCTCAAGCAATGCCTGCTCATCCGGATCGATGAAGACGAAGCTGGTGGAAAGCCACAGCAGGCCGGACTGAATCAGCAGTAACCATACGAATGCCTTTTGCAGGAACTGGAAGAACCACGTCTCGGACACCTTGAAGCCGAATTGGTAATCCAGCGCGTGCGCTGCCGTGGTGAAGACACTCTCGGGCTGGCCCAGCAGGCCAACGAGGCGACTCTCGTAAAGCACCCGCGCCGCCTGGCCCCGGACACGCGGGCGATAAATCTCCAGGATGAGCGTGAAGAGGTTCTCGACTGCCGCGAGCGTGAGA
>JAYTIO010000679.1:0-5730 GCA_043731805.1 Pedosphaera sp.
CCAGGCCCTCGCCAATGGTGGCGAGCGTGGCGAGCGTGGTGGGCGAGCCCTTGACGAACTGGCGGTTCGCGCCGGCGGCGGTGAAGACGCGCTTGAGCACGAGCTGGTTTTCTTCGCAGGGCTCCAGGCCGTGTTCCTCCAGGAGCGACGCGAGCGGGCCACGCAATTTCGCCACGTCGAACACCGCCTCGACGGCGCAACTCTCCGCGCCAGCGCGGATGAGCGTGCGGTCGGCGCGCTCGCCGAGGACGAGGTTGAGCGCGCCGATGATGATGGACTTGCCCGCGCCGGTCTCGCCGGTGATGACATTGCAGCCGGGGCGCAGTTCCAGCGTGAGGTCGGCCACGAGGGCGAGGTTCTTGATACGAAGCGTGGTGAGCATCTGCGGCGGCGGAATCATTCCGGCGGGCGGCGCGGGGGCAAGGAATTTCGCCGGCGAACGCCAAACGGGCGCTCGGGCGCCGCCGTGGGCCGTCAAATTTCCCTTGCACCGCCGGGGCCAACTCCGTAGAAATCCGCGCGATTAGCTGTATGACAGAAGCCAGTTTTGACATCTCGCATGGATAACCCTCAAACGGAGAGGGCGCTTTGAGCCGCCCCTTTTCCCCCCGCACTCCTCCCGCCCCGGCCTATCGAATCAACGGGAAGATTCGTGCCCGTGAAGTCCGCGTCATCGGTCCTTCCGGCCAGGCGCTCGGAGTCATTAACCTCGCCGAAGCCCTCACCCTGGCCCGGCAGCACGCCGTGGACTTGGTCGAGATCGCGCCCAACGCCGTCCCGCCCGTCTGCCGGCTCGTGGACTTCGGCAAATTCCGCTACGAGCAATCCAAGAAGGACAAGGACTCGAAGAAGCACCAGCACACCAACAAGGTCAAAGAGGTGCAACTCAGCCCGAACATTGACCCGCACGACTTCGGCGTGAAGCTGTCGCACGCAATCGGTTTCATGTGCGAGGACATGAAGGTCAAGGTTCAGCTCCGTTTCCGGGGCCGCGAGATGGCGCACAAGGAGATTGGCCAGCAGGTCGTCGAGCGCTTCCTCAAGGAAGCCGCGCCGTGGGGCCAGCCGGACTTCTCCCCCAAGCTGATGGGCAAAACCATCAACGTGATGATCAGCCCGCTGCCCAAGAACAAGCGCGCCAAGGACCCCACCAAGAACGAGACGGGCGAAATCGAAGGGGCCGAACTTCACGAACCCATCGCCAAGCCCATCCTCCACGACGACGCACCCGCACCGCAGGCGGCACCCGCCCCGGAGGCCGCGCCCGCCGGTGGTTTCGCGAACAATCCCTTCGTCGGCTTGGACGTCAGCGAGCCGCAGCCCTGAGCCGAACAAGGCCCGTTGGCGGAGCGCCGTCCTTCAAGCCAGCCGCATCGCAGACCGTCCAAGGACGGCGTGCCGGCTGTGGCTTTCGGTTAGCCCAGCTGGGCTCCGCCCGCTCCCCAAGCTAGTTCGGACCCGGCCAGTCGGCTGGCAGCGGCACTCCAACCCGTTTCCACCGAACGCCTCGCTGGCAATTCCCCACTCAAGCAGCGGCGGCGTTCGCCGATAGCCCCGCTGGTGAATCCAGTGGGCTGGAATGGGCTGGCATAGGCCACGCGGGGGGCTAGACTGCGTCCGTTCTTATGCATCCGCGCACCGAAGCGACCACTGGCCAAAAACTATGAAGGGCATTGTTTTCAACCTCCTGGAAACCGTCGTCACCAAGGAATACGGCGCGAACACCTGGGACGACCTGCTGGCCGCCGCGCAGTTGGACGGGGCTTACACCTCGCTCGGGAACTACCAGGACGCGGACCTGCTCAAGCTCGTCGGGGCCGCGTCCGCCGCGCTGAAGCTGCCGCCGGAGGTCATCGTGAAGTGGTTCGGCAAACAGATGCTCCCGCCGCTGGCCGGGCACTACCCGCAGCTCTTCACCCCGCACCGGACCGCGCGCGCGTTCATCCTCACGCTGAACAACGTCATCCATCCCGAGGTGAAGAAGCTCTATCCGGGAGCGGAGCCGCCCGACTTCGATTTCGACGCCTCGTCGCCCGACGTGCTGGTGATGGACTACCGCTCGAAGCGCAAGCTGTGCGCGCTGGCGGAGGGCTTGGTCGAGGGAGCGGCGGAGTATTTCGGCGAGACGGTGCAAATCCACCAGCCGGAGTGCATGCTGCGCGGCGCGGCGTGTTGCCGGCTGGAGCTGCGCTTCGCGGCCAAACCAACGGGCCGATGAACGAACTACTCCCACAAACTCAGGCCGAAAACGAGCGGCTGCACCGGCGGCTGGCGCGGGAGCACAAGGCGCGGGTCGAGGCGGAGGCCACGGCGGAGCAGGGGTTGCGTGCGTTGTTCGACCGGCAGCGGCAGCTCGAGTTGTTGCAGGCGGTGACGACGGCGGCCAACGAGGCGCTCACCACCGAGGGGGCGTTGCGGGTTGCGCTCAAGCTGCTCTGCGAATTCACCGGCTGGCCCGTGGGCCATGTTTTCGTCCCCTCCACCACCGCGCCGGAACTCATCTCCACCGGGCTGTGGCAGCTCCACCACCCGGGGCACCTCGCGGAATTTCAGGAGTTGACGGCCCGCAGCCGCTTCGCGCCGGGCGTGGACTTGGCGGGGTGCGTGTGGCACCGGGGCGAGGCCGTCTGGGTGGTGGATGTCACGCGGGATCCTGATTTCGCCCGGGCTGCGGCGGCGCAACGCTGCGGCCTGCGCTGCGCGTTCGCGTTTCCGGTGCGCGTGGGCGCCGAGGTCCGCGCGGTGTTGGAGTTCTTCGCCCAAGAGGTGGCGGAGCCGGCCGCGGCCTTGCTCACGCTGGTCACGCAAATCGGGGTGCAACTGGGCCGCGTCTTCGAGCGGGTCGAGGCGGCGGCGGCGGCCCACGCGGCGCGCGAACAACTGGAACAGCGCGTCCAGCAGCGCACGGCGGAGCTGGACCAGGCCACCCTCCAGATCACCCTCAGCGAGCACCGCTACCGGCAGGTGCTCCACAACCTGCGCGAGGTCGTGTTCCAGACTGACGCGAACGGCGCGTGGACGCTCTTGAACCCGGCGTGGACGGAAATCACCGGCTACTCGATAGCGGAAAGCCTGGGCCGTTGCTATGTGGACTTCCTGCACCCGGACGACCTGGAGACGGGGTTGAAAATCTTTCCTCCGCTGCTCACGGGCCAGACCGATTCCTGCCGGCTGGAGTTGCGCTTCCTCACGCGCACTGGCGAGGCGCGCTGGGTGCAATGGCACGCCCGGCCCCAACTGGGCGAGACCGGCCAGTGCCTCGGCGCGGCGGGCACCATCGCCGATGTGACCGAGCGGCACGCCGCCGATGTGGCCCTGCGCTCGGCCCACGACCACCTCGCCCGCGCCGCCCGCCTCAAGGACGAGTTCCTCGCCGCCATGAGCCACGAGCTGCGCACGCCGCTCAACGCCGTGCTGGGCTTCTCCGAAGTGCTCATGGAGGGCGTGCATGGGGCGATGAACGAGAAGCAACTCCGGGCGCTCACCAACATCTCCGACAGCGGCCGCCACCTCCTCTCGCTCATCAACGACCTCCTCGACCTCTCGAAGATCGAGGCCGGCAAGGAGCGGCTCATGCTGGACACGGTCTTCGTGGACTGCCTGTGCGAGGCCTCGATGCAGCTCGTCCGCACGCAGGCCGCCAAGAAACACCTCGACCTCCACCTCCAGCTCGCTCCGGGGCTGGAGACGCTGCGCGCCGACGAACGACGCTTGCGGCAGGTGCTGGTCAACCTGCTCACCAACGCCGTCAAGTTCACCCCCGAGGGCGGGCAGGTCGGGCTGGAGGTGAAGGTGAAGGCGACGGCGGACGGAAAGTTCCTCGCGCTGACCGTCTGGGACACCGGCATCGGCATCTCCACCGCCGACCAAGCCAAGCTCTTCCAGCCTTTCGTGCAGCTCGACAGCAAGCTCTCGCGCCAATACAGCGGCACCGGGCTGGGCCTCTCGCTCGTGCAGCGGTTGGTGGAGTTGCACGGCGGGCGCGTGCAACTCGAGAGCGCGCCGGGCCAGGGCAGCCGGTTCACCGTCTCGCTGCCGTGGCAGTCGGAGGAAACACGAATCCTCAAGGCCACGGAGTTGGCGCCCGCCGCGCCCGCCGCGCCCCCGCCCCCCGCGCCAGTGGCGACCACCGCCCGGCCCGTAGTGCTGCTGGCGGAGGACAATGCCTTGAACCGGGAAACCATCGTGACCTATCTCACCGCGAAGGGCTTCTGCGTCGTGGTGGCCGAGAACGGCGAGGAAGCGGTGCGCCAGGCCAAGGCCGCCCAGCCCGCCGTCATCCTCATGGACATCCAGATGCCGGGGATGGACGGCCTCGAAGCCACCAGCATCCTCAAGAGCCGGCCCGAGACCGCCCGCACCCCCATCATCGCCCTCACCGCGCTGGCCATGGCCGGCGACCGGGAGCGCTGCCTGGCGGCGGGCGCGGATGATTACCTAGCCAAGCCGGTGAGCCTGCGGGAGCTGGTCGCCACCGTCACCCGCCACCTCGAGGCGTCCGCATGAATCTCCCCGCCTCTCCCACCCTCCAGCGCTCCCGCCGGGTGCGCATGGAGTTCGTCATCGCCCTCGTCGGCGCGCTGGCGTGTGCGCTCATGATTTACTCGCTGACCTCCGTCAGCGGGCTGACCGAGCGGCACCAGCATCTCCAGTTGGACAGCCAGGAAATCCAGCTACGCGTGACCGCGGCCCATCTCTGGCTGGAACAAGCGTTGGTGCAGAAATCCGTCCTCCGCCCTGAGCGTGAAGTCCTCGGTAACCTCGAAATCGCCCACCGCCTCGCGAGCCGCCTCGCCGCCGACCCGGCGCTGGCGAGTGAGCTAGCGGCCAAAAGCCCGCCCGGTCTCGACGCGCGTAATTCAATGGTCAGTGCTTTGCCGGACGGGGTGGCGGAGTTGCGGCGCATGGCGGAGGCGCGCTTGCTGGCGGGAGCAACCGCCGCCGCCTCGCCCGCCGCCGTGGCGTTCGACCACCGCTTCGGGGCCGTGCTGAAACTGGCGGAGGAGTGCGGCGCGGCGGCGGAAGCACTGGTGGACAACAGCCGCATCCAATCCGCACGGCTGCAACTGCTGGTCCTATCCGCGCTGCTCGCCCTCTTCGCCGGCATCATCCTGCTGGTGTTTCAAAACCGCCGGGCCGACCGGCAGCGGCAGGCGGAACTGGAGCGCAACGTGGCGGAGCGCACCGCGCAGTTGCGCGAGGCCAACGAGAGCCTCGCCCGCACCGCCCGGCTCAAGGACGAGTTCCTCGCCGCCATGAGCCATGAGCTGCGCACGCCGCTCAACGCCATCCTCGGGTTCAGCGAGTTGCTGCTCGAGGGCATCCAGGGCGAGCTGAACGAGAAGCAGGCCCGGTCTCTCCACGCCGTGGACGAGAGTGTGCGCCACCTGCTCGAGCTCATCAACGACATCCTCGACCTCTCCAAGATCGAGGCCGGGCAGGAGACGCTCACCATCGAGAACACGGCCATCGAGCCGCTCTGCCAGGCCGCCATCCGCTTCGTGCGGCAGTTGGCCGCGAAGAAGAAACTCACGCTCGTCACGGACATTGACCTGCGGCTGGAGGCCATGCCGGCGGACGAACGGCGGCTGCGGCAAATCCTCATCAACCTCCTGAGCAACGCCGTGAAGTTCACCCCCGACGGCGGCAAGGTGGGCCTCGAAGTCGCCCCGGTCACGGGCGAACCCCTCGTGCGCTTCACCGTCTGGGACACGGGCATCGGCATCTCGG
>JAYTIO010000680.1:0-6305 GCA_043731805.1 Pedosphaera sp.
CCACCTCCCTCTCCCGCTGCCACACGCGCGTGCTCGTCGGCGTCTCCAAGTAGTACTTGGTGATGAAAAACTGGCGGCCGGCAACTGCTGGACGTGCGCGTGCCCACCACCGACGGACGCGAGTTGCTGCTGATCCGGAACGCAACCGGTCCCCGGTCGTGGCTCGTGCGCTGGCGAGGCCATGTTCGAAATCTCTCAGTGCCGACGTGCTTGCGGAGCCGCTGCGGGCGGGGACCGCCCGCGCGCCGAGTTCTTGGTGAGAACGCACGGCCCCAAGGTCCGCGATTTCAGCTCTTGAATTTGGCAGGGCTTTGCTGTGCAAGGCCTCGTCTGTCTGATTTGAAAACGAGGGCGACCGCAGGGATCCCCTACCAGGTTCGTGGGTCGGGCCGGAGTGAGGGAGAACGGCCACGATGGCCGAGCCAGCTTACAAGCAACTGAAATGCGCCCGTGCCCGGCACTCGGCGGCGGTGGCGGACAACTGGCTGGCTCCGCTATTTCAGCTTCTTCAGCTCCGGATCCGTCCACGCGGACTCGCGGCCGGCGGTGGCCGTGCGGACCTGCTTCACAAAGGCGGTCGTGACTGGGTCGTAATCGTGGTCCCAGGAGCGGCGGAGGTAGGTCATCACGGCGGCGATGGTCTCGTCATCGAAGGTGCCGTGGCCGGGCATGTCCATGTCCCACTTCTTGCCCAGGACGGTGATGGGGCCGCCGACGCCGTGGAGAATGATGCGGGCGAGGCGCTCGGGCGAACCGGCCACCCACTCGCTGTCCACGAGCGGCGGGGCGAGGCCGTCCTGACCGTAGCCGTGGGGTTGATGGCACGCAGCGCAGGTGGCCTCGAACATCGTCTTGCCCGTGGTGAAGCGCACTTGCTCGGCGTCGGTGAGCGGCTTGATGACGGGCAGGGTCACGCCGGGTTTGCCGGGCCAGACGAGGAGTTGGTCGAGCTTCTTGGCGGCGGCTTGGATGGCCTTGTCGTCGGACTTCGCGAGCGCGGCGAGCGCGGGCGGTTCGGCGGCGAGCTTCACGAACTTCACCCGCGGCGGCGGCTCGCCTTTCTTCGTGGCGGGGGCCGGCGCGTTGAGGCTGGCGAGGACGGCGAGGGTTTGCCACTTGGGCGTCTCGGGGCGGGTGATTTGCGCGAGCAAGGGGTTTACCCGGTCGCCCCGGGCTTGCTGGAAGATGCTCTTGGCCAGCGCACCGATGAAGCCTTCGCCGCCAGGAACCTTGGCCTTGGCCGCCCAGGTCTGGTCGGCGAAGACGCGTTCGAGCATCTCGACTTCGCGCACGGCCAGGCCGCTGATGAGCGCGTCGCGGACCAAGCCGTTCGTGCCGGCTTGCCGCGCGATGGCGAGCATGGCGGCTTCAGCGGCGGGGGCTTTGGCTTCGCCGAGGGTGAAGGCGAGTTGGGTGGCCACCTCGGGGTCTTTGGTGTTCGTCAACGCGATGAGGGCGGGGAGGAACGCGGCTTGGTCGGCGGACTTCAGCGCAGGTTCGGTGAGACGGATGGCGGCGGCGCGGACTTTTGGATGCTGCTCTTTCGCAATGGCGGCCAGGAGCGTGGCGGCGTCCATTTGGCCCATGCCCTCGAGGGTCCAGAGCGCGTGGAGCCGGGCGCGCGGGTCGGCGGCGGCGAGGGCGAGCTGCTTGAGCGGCGCGATGGCGGCGGCGGCGGGTTGCTCGACGAGGAGTCGCTGCGCGGTGTCGCGAACCCAGCCGTTCGGGTGGCTGAGGCGGTTGACGAGGTCGGCGGGGGAAGCCTTGGCAAGCGGCGGGAGAGCAGCGCGCTTCTTGCCGTCGTGGACAATGCGGTAGATGCGGCCGTGGCGGATGACCTTGTCGAGGCCGCGGTCCTCAGCCTGCTTGCGGAGGTAGCTGGTGAGGAAGACCCGGTGCTGCAAGACGCCGTGATAAATGTCCATGATGTAGAGGCAGCCATCGGGACCGGTGTAGGCGTTGACCGGGCGGAAGAGTTCGTCGGTGGAGGTGAGGAACTCGGACTCCTTGTGTGGGTTGGTGCCCGTGACTTCGCCGGCCTTCTCGGTGAACTGAATGCGGCGGACGAAGTTCGCGGACGGCTCCATGACAAAAGCGTTGCCCTGATACTCCACCGGGAACTGGTCGCCGCGATAGATGACCGGGCCGCACGCGGCGGTGTATTTGTCGAGTCGGCCATCCGGCTTGAGGGTCTTCTCCTGATAGCCGCGATTGACGCCGGGGTTCACGCGGGCGGGATAGACCGTTTGGTTCGTCATCGGCGAACGGTTCAGACCCGTGTTGCTGCGGAACAGCGGGTTGCGGAAGTAATACTCGCTCGGCACGACATCGGTGCGGAGTTGGTCGGAGTTGGAGTTGTAGTAAGGCCGGCCCCAGTCATCCATCGTCATGCCCCACTGGCCGCGGAAGGTCGTAGGCGAACGCTTCCATTCGTCGTCCACGCGGCGGTAGCGGAGGGTGTGGTTCGCGGAGACAATCCAGTTGTTCATGAACCAGGTCGGGCTGTTGGCGGAGTGCTCGGGGTTCTTGAGCGCGCCGGGGGAATAGTTCTTGTCCACCAGCACGCGCTGGCCGGGCTTGAGGCCAGCCTCGATGGGATACCAGTAGAGCGCGGGCGGTTCGCAGACGAGCACGCCGCCATAAGCGAGACACACGGAACGGGGCAGCACCTGCTTATCGAGGAACACGGTCTTCTTGTCCATCTTGCCATCGCCATCCGTGTCTTCGAGGACGGAGATGCGGTTGATGGGTTCCAGCTCGCCCGTGGCGTTGGGCGTGTTCATGTAGCTCGGCACCTCGACGACCCAGAGCCGGCCCTCGGCATCCCACTGCATCGCGATGGGCGTCTCGACCATCGGCTCAGCGGCGACGACCTCGATGCGGAAGCCGGGCGGGAGCTTGAAGGTCTTGAGCGCGGCCTCGGGCGAGAGCGGCGGGTTGGCGGGGATTTTCTCCTTCGGGACGCGCGACTCCTGTTTCTCGCCGGGCTTGTCGCCGTTTTGGGCGAACGTGAGAGTGGCGGTGAGGAGCAACGAGGCGAGGATGCGGGGCAACATGGTTTTCGAGGGCACAGTTTCAGTAACGGCCGCGTCACAGACGCGACCGGGGAGCGGAAGTTACCGGGAAAGTCGGCGGACGCAAGGCTACGGCCCTGGCAACTGGACCCGAGTTTTAAGCCACCGATGGAACACAGACAGGGAACTCAATTTGGAGCGCAGGAGGGCAGGAACGGAGTTTGCCGCAGCGCTTTCCCTGTCCGACCTTCCTCCGTTCCTTATCTGGGTTTCATCTGTGGCCAAAGACTCGGGCGTATCAACCCGAAGATAATTTGAAATAAGGCTCGCGATCCCATCGCGCACGCAATGAGCTCTGGTTTTTACATAAAGCGCCCTGCCAGCGCAGACGCCGACAGCCATCTTCCCCCGGTAGGGCCGCGCTGCGCGCGGCCTCGTCCCACCCTCCAGTATCCCGAGGACGCGCACAGCGCGTCCCTACCTGCCGCCACGCCGTCCCGGCCCGGCCTCGCAAATCGGCGGCGCGCTGTCTCGCACCCGCCGCGCGACGCCACGCACCCGCCGATGGACCCCATTCAGCCGCTGCACGACGTCTCGCAGCCATTCCTTGGCCTCCATCAGCCGTCTTCCACGCCACGCAGCCATTTTCCAGGCCCAATCCGCCGCCGAATGGCCTCCCGCAGCCATTTTGCGACGCCACGCAGCCCTCGCGCGGCCTCGCGCAACGATTTTCCGACCCCAATCAGCCCTCATCCGCAGCCGATGGGAGCCAAAACAAGCCGGAAAAGTGACCGAACAACCGCGATGTCGTGAGCATCGCCGTGCAGGGTTAGGCCGACCTCCGGATGAAACTCTCAACTTGAAACTTCTATGAACGCTACCGAACGACTGGTTATGGCTGGTCTGCCCGGGCACGAGGGCAGGTTGGAAACGTCGGTCAACCCTCCTGAAAGACACTCCGTATGAACGCAGACAATAATTTCGCGGTCACCCGCTCCACGGCGTCGCTGGCGGCGCAGCTCCAGATCGGCGCGGCTTTCGTGTGGTCGGAGCAGACGAACGCGCAATGGGCGCTCGACCTCGCGGCCATTCCCCCGCAGGCCGAGCTGGTGGCGGACTTGCTCGCGGACTTGACCACCAAGCGCGGGGCGCTGGACACGGGCGTGGGGGTGATCGCGCGCCGGGGCCAGATGATCCTCACGCTGGCCAAAATCAAGTGGCGCAATGACGCCGCCAAGCTCGGCTCGCTCCAGCGCATTCATTTCGAGAGCAACAGGCGGCAGGCCGTCCTCGAGGACGCGCTGGCGGTGGAGTCGGCCTGGGAGTCGGCGGACCCGGCTTGGGTGCCTATCTCGGAGGACGGCCCGCCGGTGCTGCCCATCACGCTGGCGGTCTTCAAGGCGCAGCGGGAGGCGGTGGGGGCCTTGCTGAAACCGGAGTCGGACGCGCAGGCGGCGTGGTCCAAGCAGGACAAAACGCTCGGGGAGCTGTGCGCCGCGCTCAACCGGAACAGCATGGCGTGGTATGGCTCGATCACGGCGGTCTTCCCCGAGGGGACGACGCTGGGGGACATGATCCGCAGCACGGTGCCCACGACTTACGTGCCGCCGGCGAACCCGCCGGGGGCGGCGACGTTCACCCATGCTGAATCAGCCGCGCCGGGGGCGGCGACGTTTGACTTCCTGCGCAAGGGTCCGGGGGAGCCAGCCTTCGTGAAGGTGGTGAGTCTCTCGACGAACCACGAATACAGCGCGAGCGGCTTGGCGGCGGGGACGTATCTGCTGAAGGGGCAGGGGCATAACAGTGGCGGTTACGGCCCGATGAGCGCGGAGCAGTCGGTGGTGGTGGGGTGAGAAAAGGCAAAAGGCAACAGGGAGACCGACGCGGCTCGTCACTTTTGCCTTTTGCCCTCCCCGCCAAGGACATCGGACGTTGAAGCGGCGTCAACGCCGCTCGCCGAGACAAGTCAAGCGGGCGGCGGTGGAGCGGAGAGTGAATAATAATTGGGGTTCCCCGCTGTTTTCGGTGGAAGCGGAGCAAGGCTTGGCGCGCGGTCAGGCCCCAGCGGGGCCAGTGAGGGTAGCCGGTGGGAAGCCACGACCGGAGGGAGAGGCGCACCCACCGGTCAGCCGGGCGGCCATGACCGCGCCCCAGCGGGGCGCATGAACGCCCCGTTGGCATGGCCGGTTCATGCGCCCCGTCAGGGCGCCGGGCACGTGGTGCCTACACCGGTGGGTGCGCTCCGCCGACGGAGCTTCCCACCGGCTACCTTCCAGAGCGGACTTCCCCGCTGACGTTCATTCCACTGGATACAGCGAAGAGAGAAGGCGCGAGCTTAACGCTCGGACGCCAGCTCGAAGGTGAGGCCCAGGCCCTTGGGCGCAGGTTCCTGAATGGCGGCGCGGAAGGCTTCGAGAGTCCAGCCTTGCGGGCCTTTCTTGCCCGCCGTGGCGGCGAGCGGTTCGAAGCGGAGGAGGAATTCGCCCTTGGCCTTGTTTTTCACTTCCACGCGCACGTCCTTCTTATGCTGGGCAAAGACGGCGTCCACCTTCGCCGCGTTGTCGCCCTTGGCGTAGTTGGGAATGGTGAACTTGAGGTTCGCGACGTAGGGGTCGCCGTGGACCGGCGCGGCGGCGAAGATGGCCTGGGCGACTTGGTGATGGCTGACGACTGCAGGATCGAAGGTGACGATCGCGAAGCCGGTGCTCTCGCTAAGGTCATCAATCTTGGTGACGGTCGGCAGCTTGCGCAGCGACTCGTCAATCGAGCTGACGCAACTGCTGCACTTCACCTCGGTGATGTAGAAGGTGGCGGCAATGCCGGCGGCAGGCTTGGCCTTCTCCGCCGCAGTGGCGGGCAGGAGGAGGGCGACGAACAGGACAGGCAGTAGAAGTTTTTTCATGGGGCGCAGACTGGGCGCTAGGGCAGGGGGCGTCAAGGACGCGCATCTTGCCGTCAGGCGGGTTGCGCTTCCGCCCCGCGCTGGTTAGCCTCCGCCCACACTTAACGCACGCCCATGACCACTCGCCTCGACATTCGCAAAACCTACAAGCTCTACCTCGGCGGCAAGTTCGTCCGCAGCGAGAGCGGGCGCTGTCTCGAAGCCAAAGGCCCCGACGGCGCGCACCTCGACAACTACTGCTGGGCCTCGCGCAAGGACTTCCGCGACGCCGTGGTCGCCGCGCGCGCCGCGCAGCCGGGCTGGGAGAAAGCCACCGCCTACAACCGCGGCCAAATCCTCTACCGCGCCGCCGAGATGCTGGAGAGCCGCCGCGAAGCCCTCGCCGCCGA
>JAYTIO010000681.1:0-3493 GCA_043731805.1 Pedosphaera sp.
CCGGGTTTGCCGACGTGGCGATGACCATCGCCTGCGGCTTGCACAACCTCCGCACGACGGCCCGCGCGACCGCCTGAAAATGACGCCGATGCATTCATGCGTCCTTTCACCTATTACGCATAGAGTCTATTCTATTCGTCCGCGAAGTTGGCGACCAGCTCCGGGAAGAACGTCAGCGAGTAGGCGGCGCGCGTGACGGGATGGTTCAGATTCACGCGCGAGTCGAAGCGAAACCGCTCTTCGCGCCCTTCGAGTGAAGGCTTCCCGACAGCGGCAGGTTTGAGCGACGACGCGAGCTTCACCACCGCGCAGCCGAGCGCGTTGCCAAAGCCAATGTGGTCCGCGCTCGTCCCCTTGTTGATGCTCATGTCGCCGGATGCGCCCTGCATGAAGAGACACGCTGCGCCGAGTCCCTTCGTCACGGTGTCCTTCATCGCGCCGACGTAGTCCGCTGAGAATTTGAGCGTCTGCGCCGGAATGCTCGTCGGGTGGCCGGTAAAGTTGACGAGCACGGCCAGCGGTTTGCCTGAGGCGTCGTCGTCGAGACGCATCACGGTGAGCGTGCGGTCCACCGGCTTGGGCTGGAGCTTCGTGTGACGGTTGCGGTTGAACCCGTCGAGCTCGACCATGCCCGTGGCGAGCTTCGCCGGCGCGAGTTTCGCATCGGCTTCAACGACTGCGGCGACGATGGTGTCTTCAAGTTGCTGATAGTAGCGCAACGCCGAGTCGAACCTGGCCTTGCCTTTGCCGTCCTCGCCGCTGAGTTCGAGCTCCGGCCCGTGGTGCGTGTGCGAGCCGGCGATGAACGAGTGCTCGCCGCCGGCGGCCTTGATGCGCGCGCGGATGTTCTTGAGCGACTTCTCCGAAGGCGAGCGCCCGAGGTCAAGTCCTACGATGGCGAGCTTCTTTTCGCCGGCTTGCAGCACCAGCGCGTCCGCGTGGAGCGGGTCGAGCGTGCCGGTGGAAAGCACGTCCCGCCGCGCGCCGTAACCCCACATCGGCACCGGCTCCCGCGGCGTGACGACGCGTTTCGCGGCGCCGACCTTGCCGGTTCCGCTGCGAACGAACTGGCCGCCAGCGCGCACAGCAGGTCGACGCAAACGCCACGCAACCGGCGGGGAAGCGGGTTAATGAACCGATTATACCGCGACCCGTCGCGTTCGCCAAGCGTGGCGTCGCTCTGTCCTTCGGCTGCGCGATTTTCTCCGGCATGACGCCGCGCCGCCTGCCGCCAAATGAGAGTTGCAAGTCGAGCGTTGGACGTTCGCCTGTCCTGCTTTGCTTCCTCTGCGCCCTTTCGCGGCTGAAAAGAATTTCCCCTATCGCCGTAACACCTACCCGCCATTGCTTCTGTAACGAGTAGAACGCACCATGCCGACGCTCCCATGAAGCCCACCCGCACCTGTCCCAAGTGCGCCGCCCCGCTCCCGGCGGACGCGCCGCAAGGCCATTGCCCGCAATGTCTCCTCGCCCTTGCACTGGAGGCCCAGCCGGGCGCGGCGACGCAGCCCACGCTGGAGCAAGCCACGCTTGACAGCGGTTCCACCGCGTCCAAGACCAGCTCGACCCCGCTCCAGTTCACTCCCGGCGAGAAGGTCCGTTACTTCGGCGACTACGAACTGCTGGAGGAAGTGGCGCGTGGCGGGAAGGGTGTCGTGTTCAAGGCGCGGCACAAGAGCCTCAACCGCATCGTCGCGGTGAAGATGATTCTCGCGGGCAAGTTCGCCGGTGAGGCCGAGGTCAAACGCTTCCGCACCGAGGCCGAGTCGGCGGCGAACTTGCAGCACCCGAACAGCGTCGCCATCCACGAGCTCGGCGAGCACGAGGGCCGGCATTATTTCTCCATGAACTTCGTCGAGGGCAAGAACCTCGCCCACGCCATCGGTGGCGAGCCGATGCAGCCACTCCAAGCCGCCGCGCTGCTCAAGACCATCGCCGAGGTCGTCCATTACGCGCACCAGCGCAGCACGCGGCACCGCGACCTCAAGCCGCACAACATCCTCATTGACCTGCACGGCCAGCCTCGCAGCACGGATTTCGGCTGGGCACGGCGCATCGAGCAGGCCAGTGAACTGACGCAGGAAGGTTCCGTGCTGGGCAGCCCCAGCTACATGCCGCCCGAGCAGGCCCCCGGGCGGCAGGCGGAAGTCGGCCCGGCCAGCGACGTGTCTTCGCTCGGCGCGATTCTCCACTAGATGCTCAAGGGCAAAGTCCCTTTCAGCGGGGCGACGGCGGTGGACACGTTGCGCGCGGTGGTGGAGCAGGAACCGGCCGCGCCGAGCAAGCTCAACAACCGCGTGCCCGCTGATTTGGAAACCATCTACCTCAAGTGCCTGGAGAAGAAACCGGAGCGGCGTTACGCCAGCGCACGGGCGCGCGCGGAGGAACTGGCGCGCTTCCTCAACCACGAACCCATCCTCGCGCGACCGGCCAGCACGGCGCGCAAGGTCGTCTCGTGGTGCCGTAGCCGCTGTGATGTTGCTCGGTTTGGCCAGCCTTGCCTTTGGCCTCTGGCAGCAAACCCGCTTTCTCGACTGCCGACACGCCCACCCGAACGCCAAGCTGGCGGAGGCGGGAGCCAAGGAGTTGTGGGTCGTGGTCTGGATTGTGACCATGGGCCTGTTCGTCCCGATAGCGCATTATGAGGAACTGTTCCGAAAGAACCGTCAGCAGCCACAATCCCTGTTGCACCAGCGTGCCCGGGGCGCTTTCTGGCTGGGTTGTTTCATGACTTTTTTGAGCGTGGCGTTTGGCTTGGAGCTTATCCGCCGGCTGGTCTGGTCCCACTGGGCATGGCACGAAGTGCTCGCGAATATGAGCGTGGTGTTTGTCCTGTGCTGGGCCGGGTTGGTCCTGACTTGGAAGGCTCTCGGACAGCATGAGACCAGCGTGCTGCCTTTTGGCGAGGCGGAGGAGCGCCAGTCACAGTTCAGGATTGAGATGAACTTCGCCACCTTCCTGTTTGCGTTCCCCATCGCCCACTGGATGTCGTTGCCCGTTGGCAAGGCGCTGGCAGCTTGGGGAGCGTTTCAGTCACCGCAAGGATTTCTGGCGAATGGCACCTACGTGTTCCCATCCGCCATGACCGCCAGCTATCAGGCCGGCCTCGCCGGAATGTTCGTGTTCGCCGCCAATCCACTCGCCATGGTGATGCCATTGGGAGTTGCAGCCTGGCGGTCGGAGCGAGGTGGTTCCCTTCGAGTGTTCGCCACGTTCGGAATTGGTTTCAGCATCTCCTTTATCTTCGTGTTCTTCAGTCTCATCCCGACACCCCCCTGGCGGCGGCGGCCCTGCTCCAAGGACTCCTCCTGGGTCTGGTGTTTGTGGCGGCACTCAGGATGCGAAAGGTGCCCGTGCCTCCGGGCGAGAGCGTGAACCGGGATTGGAAATTGAACAGTGCCGTCCCATAGGATTCACGCACAAAACCGCTGATTTTATTGGGTTTCATCGCTGCCAACCGCGGTTTTACCACCACGCTCCATCCCACAGCCCA
>JAYTIO010000682.1:0-2034 GCA_043731805.1 Pedosphaera sp.
GCCGGTGGTGAGCACGTCGTCGAGGACGAGGAGTCGCTCGCCGTGGAGGGTCTTGGGGCGCACGGGGGCGAAGGCGCGGCGGACGTTGTCGGCGCGGGCGTGCTTGTCGAGTTGCGTTTGCGTGCGCGTGGGCTGGACGCGTTTGACGAGGTCGGTGCGGACGGGAATGCCGAGCGCGGCGGCGAGCGGGCGAGCGAGGCGCTCGGCTTGGTTGAACTCGCGCTCGCGTTGCTTCACCGGGTGGAGCGGGACGGGGACGATGCCGGCGCAGTTCTCCGCACGCAGGACGGGGAGGGCCTGGCGGAGGAGCAGGTCGGTGAGGAAGGGCTCGAACCAGAGTTCGCGGTTGTATTTGTAGCGGTGGATGACGCCGCGCAGGAAGTCGTTGGCCACGACGGAGGCGCGCGCCCAGCGGAAATGCAGGTCGAGGTCGCGGCAGTTCGCGCACTCGAAGGCGGTGGTGATGTCGCCGGGGTAAGGCAGGCCGCAGCGTTCGCAGCAGGGCGGCGTGATGAAGCGGAGGTTCTGCCAGCAGGCTTGGCAGACGTAGCCCTCGGCGGGCGTGGCGCGCGCGGCGGAGCAGAGCTGGCAGACGGACGGAAAGAGGAAGCTCAGGCCGGCGTCGAGCCACTCGCGGGACGTGGCGTTCATCGCGGGGCGGGGGCGAGGAGTTTTAGCCACAGATGGAACACAGATGAAACACAGATAGGGAAAGCCGGGGCTGAAGCCCGTGTCTTATCTGTGTCCAATCTGTGTTTCATCTGTGGCTAAGAAGATTTCTCCGGCAGCGGCGTCTGCGGCAGGCGTGCCACCGCAGCGATGACGGCGGCCATGATGAGACAGGCGAGCCAGCCATCGAGCAGCTTCTCCGTGCCCCAGAACGCGTTGCCTGCGCTCGGGCCGGGCGAGGTCACGGTTTTGAAAACCTTCAGCCAGAACACCCAGCCGGCGTGCAGGCCGATGGCGAACCAGAGGTTCCCCGTGCGCTGATACGCCAACCCGAGCGCGACGCCGCCGAGCAGGAGCGTCAGCGCGGCGGGGACGAGCGCTTCGGGTGTGACGAGGCCTGCCATCATGCGGGGCAGCAGCGCCAGGCCGGAGTCCCAGACGATTGGGCCCGTGTGCTCGACGCGCGCGAGGAAGTGGACCGCCGAGTAGAGCGCCGCGCTCGCGAGCAGCGCCGGCCACAGCGGCCAGACGCGGCGCAGCGCACCAAAGACCACGCCGCGAAAGATGACTTCCTCCAGCAGCGCGACGGCGACGGCGGAGAGCGTGGCGGTGACGAGGAGCTTCAGCAGCACCGGCGCAGCGAGGCTGGTGTTGAACCCGCGCACCCCCGCCAGCGCCATGAGCACCGCCGCCAACAGCAGCGAGCCGAAGCCCAGCGCCAGCCCCAGCGCGAGTGGGCGGCGCGCGGTCAGCGGACTGACGAGGCCGAGCGCTCGTCGGTCAGCGAGTTGCAGCGCTCGGAGCAGCGGCCACAGCCCCGCTAGCGCGGTGACGAGGAGGGAGCGGTTGACGTAGCGGTGGAAGGGCTGGCTCGTGAGGCCGTGGAGCGCGGGGAACTCTCCGGCAGCCCATTGCGCGAGGTGGAACAGCCACGGAGCCAGCAGCGCACCGCCGGCAAAGACGCCGACGACGTAGGAGAGCAGGAGTCCAGCGGCGCGCACCTGCGGATTAAGCGGCCTTGCGGAAATTGCGCCAAGTGGATACTGACTCACCCGTAGCGAGCAGGACGGCATCCCAGCAGCAGGTAGCCCGCAGTGGGCGTAACCTCGCGGGCGCGGGCGCGTCCTTGACGCATAACTTGAGCATCATTTCATAGGGGAACGAAACTGAATGTCACCACTGGGATTCTTCCGAAAAAAAGCCAAGCCGACGGTCCATGACCCGGACGCGCCGCATCTCTTCGGGCCATATTCGCTCCACGAACTCATCAACCGCGGCGGCACGGCGGAGATTTGGACGGCGACGGACCAGGCCGGCCAGACCTATGCGCTCCGCCGGCTGCTGGGCAACGGCACGGTGGACAAG
>JAYTIO010000683.1:0-7351 GCA_043731805.1 Pedosphaera sp.
GCTGGTGCGCGACCTTGGCCAGTCGCAGGAGCTCCGCCACCCCGACCCGCAAGCCCTCCTGCGCGACCTCGCCCCGCGCACGACCGTCCGCCACTTCGAGGTCACGAAGCCCTCGCTCCACGACATCTTCATCCGCATCGCCAAGCCTGATGCGCCGGAGTTGGCCGCGCCCAAGACGACGGGAGGTGGCTCGTGAACAAAGTCTGGCGCGTCGCCTCCACCGAGTATCTCAACGCCGTGCGCAGCAAGGCGTTCATCCTCGGCGTCCTGCTCCTCCCGGTCATCATGGCGATCTCCATCGGCGTGCAGGTTTACGCGCAGAAGAAGACCGACCTCACCCCGCGCCGCCTCGCCGTCCTCGACCGCTCCGGCCAGCTCTACGAAGCCCTCGCCGCCAAGGCCAAGGCCCGCAACGACGCCCTCCGCACGCAGCCGCCCTCCGTCTCCGTCGAGATGCAAGGCCAGCGCCTCAAGATGGACCTGCCGCAGCAACCCGAGTTCGTCCTCGAACCATTCAAGTTCCTCGGCGACGACCTGAAAGCTGCCGAGCTGCAACTCTCCGAACGCGTCCGACGCAAAGAACTCTTCGCCTTCCTCATCATCGGCAAAGCCATCCTCGCGCCCGACGCCACCAATCACACCGAGCTGCTCTACCACACGCAGACGCCCACCTTCCACGAGCTGCCGAGCTGGCTGGACAACACCCTCAACGCCGAAATCCGCGAGCGCCGCTTCACCGCCGCCGGCGTGGACAGCCAGCAAGTCCGCCAGCTGTCCCGCCAGGTGCCGCTCCAGCGCCTCGGCCTCGCCCAGCAGAAGACCACCGGCGAAGTCATCGCCGCCAAACTCGAGAACCGCATCGCCACCCACGCCGTGCCCATTGGCGCGATGCTGCTCCTCTTTATGGTCGTGATGAGCAGCGCGCCCGCGCTCCTGAACACGGTGCTGGAGGAAAAGATGCAGAAGATTTCCGAGGTGCTGCTGGCCAGCGTATCGCCCTTCCAGCTCATGCTCGGCAAGCTCTTCGGCACCGTCCTGGTCTCGCTCACGCTCTCGACCCTCTACCTCGTCAGCGTTGCGTGGATGCTCTGGAAATTCGGCCTACTCGGCCACGTGCCGGGGCACCTCTTCGCGTGGTTCTTTCTCTTCCAACTTCTCGCGCTCCTCATGTTCGGCTCCATGTTCATCGCCGTCGGTGCGGCGTGCAGCGAAATCCGCGACGCGCAGAACCTCATCGTCCCGGTGATGATGGTCCTCCTGATTCCCATGCTCACCTGGATGGCCGTGCTGCAATCTCCCGCCAGTCCGTTCTCCCGCGCGCTGTCGCTCTTCCCGCCCGCCACGCCGCTCATCATGTTCCTCCGCATCGCCATCCCGCCCGGCGTGCCCGGGTGGGAAATCGCCCTCAGCCTCGTGCTCACCACCCTCTTCACGCTGGGCAGCGTCTGGGTCAGCGCGAAAATCTTCCGCCTCGGCATCCTCTCGCAAGGCCAGACCCCGAGCATCCCGAAGCTCATCGCGTGGGTCTTCTCGAAGTGAAGGAGCGCGGACGCCTACGTCCGACTCAATACACATCCCGCTGGTAGCGCTTGTCCTTCTTCAGCGAGGCCACGTAGGCCGCAGCTTCCGCGGCACTCTTGCCACCAGCGGTCTGGATGATTTGGTGCAACGCCGCGTCCACGTCCTTCGCCATGCGACTGGCGTCGCCGCAGACGTAGAAGCCGGCGCCCTCCGCCAGCCACGCGTAGAGTTCCTGGCCCTGCTCCAGCATCCGCGTCTGCACGTAAATCTTCTCCGCTTGGTCGCGGCTGAACGCGAGGTCCAGCCGGGTCAGCGTGCCGTCGCGCTGCATCGCCTCAAGTTCTTCGCGGTAGAGGAAATCCGTCGCGCCGCGCTGGTCGCCGAAGAAGAGCCAGTTCTTCCCCTTTGCGCCAACCGCCCGCCGCTCTTCCAGAAACGCGCGGAACGGCGCGATGCCCGTGCCGGGGCCGACCATAATCATCGGCGCGTCCGGGTTCACGGGTGGGCGGAAGTTCTTGTTGTGATGCACGAATATCGGCACCGCGCCGCCGGTGGGCACGCGCTCGGCGAGGAACGTCGAGCACACGCCCTTGCGCGGGCGGCCCAGCGAATCGTAGCGCACCACGCCCACGCAGAGATGCACCTGGCCGGGGTGCGCCTTCGGGCTGGAGGAAATCGAGTAGAGCCGCGGTTGGAGCTTGCGCAGCAGCGCAACGAACTCCACCGGCGCGAACTTCGCTGCCGGGTGCGCGTGGAGCAGGTCAATGATTTCGCGGCCCCAGATGAATTTCCCCAAGTCGCCGCTCGCGCCGGGCGCGCCGTATTTCAGCAGCTCCGCGTCGCCGGTCTTTTCCGCCAGTGCCTTGAGCAACGGCTGCGGGATGCGGGTGATTTCGTAGTGATGCACCAGCGCCTCGCGCAGCGGCGTCTCCTTGCCATCGCGGTCGGGCACCGGTTCTTCGCCGGAGCGGCCCAATGCACGGAGGACTTCTTCGGCCAGCTCCGCGCAGTTCGTGGGCCGGACGGCCAACGCATCGCCCGCCTCGTAGCTGAGGCCAGAGCCTTCGAGCGCGAACTCAAAGTGCCGCGTGTCCTTCGCCGAACCGTGGCCATTGAGTTGGACGTTTGCGAGCAGCGGCGCGGGGAAGGGATGCGACTTCGAGTAGGTGGAAGTTGTCTTAGCGGGGGCGACATCAACCACCGGCGCAGGCGCAGCGGCAGGTGCCAGTGCACTCAACGCGCCGTTCATCCACTTCGCAAAAGCCTCCTCATACTCTACGTCGCAGTCCGTGCGCGCGTGGACGCGCGTCGCACCGAGCTTCTCAAATCGCTCGTCTACGGCTCTGCCGAACGCGCAAAACTTCGGGTAGTTCGAGTCGCCGAGCGCCAGCACGGAGAACTTCGTCAGCGCCAGTTGCGGCGCGGCCTCGTTGCTGAGGAACTCGCCGAACGCCTTCGCGTTGTCGGGCGGCTCGCCATCGCCGTAGGTGCTCGTGACTACGAGTAGCGCCTGCTCGGACACGAGCTGCGCGGTGGCATACTTGCCGAGGTCTTGCACCGTCGGCGCGAAGCCGCGCTTGCCGGCCTCCTTCGCGATGCGCTTGGAAAGATTCTCCGCGTTGCCCGTCTGCGAACCGAACAGGATGGTGAGCGGCGTCAACGGCCTCGCCTCGGACGCGCCGGTCGCTAGGTCCGGCTGCGGCGCGCGGGAGAATAGCCCGGCGAGAAAGCCGTTGAGATACGCGCGCTGTTCGGGAGTGAACGGCGCGTTGTCGGGCAGGACGGGGACGAATTGGTTCATGGTTAGCGGGGCGGAGGAGTTGAAGGGTTATAGGGTTGAAGGGTTGAAGCGTCGGGCGGCGCTTCCGCTTTAACGCTTAAACCCTTCAACTCTTCCGTTGCCTTCATTCGCTGAACAGCTCCTGCAACTGCTTCACCGCATGTCGGCGCGTGAAGGCCGCGAAGGTTTCGCCGGGCTGGCGCTTGGCTTGATACGTCTTTAACACGCGCTCCAACAGCGTGGGCAAATCGCTGAAGGGAATGCCGGTGAAGACCTGCTTGCCGATCGCCGCGTCCGCGCCCGTGCCGCCGCCGAAGATAACATGGTAGCCCTCACTGCTCGCGGTGCCGACCTTCACGCCTTGCAGGCCGATGTCGCCGACGTAGTGCTGCGCGCAGGAGTTCGGGCAGCCGGTGAGGTGGATGTTGATGGGCTGGTCGAGCTGGAGCTGCTTGTTGAGATGCTCGCCGAGCGCGACGGCTTGCCCCTTGGTTTCCGTCGCGGCCCACTTGCAACCGGCGCTGCCGGTGCAGGCGACGAGTCCGCCGAGGATGTTCGTGCTCTCGTGGTGCAAGCCGATGCGCATGAGTTGGCGCTTCACGGTCTCGACGAAGCCGTCGGGCACATCGGGGATGAGGAGGTTTTGCCACGGCGTGAGGCGGAGCGCGCCGGAGCCGTAGTTCGCCGCGAGGTCGGCGACGCGGCGCATCTGCCGCGTCGAGAGGATGCCGACAGGCACGACCACACCGATGTAGTTCTTCCCTGACTGCTTCTGCCGATACACGCCGACGTGCCCGTGCTTCACGGCAGCGGGCCGTTTGATGCACTGCTCCAGCGGAAACTGCACGAGCGGGAACGCGAGTTTCTTCTGCGTCTCCGCGAGGAACTTCTCCACCCCCCACTTGTCCACGAGATATTTGAGCCGCGCCTTCTTGCGATCCGTGCGGTCGCCGTTTTCGAGGAAGACGCGGATCATCGCCGCGCAGACTGCGAGCGCCTCGGTGGGCTTCACGAGCAGGCCGCAGTCCTTCGCAAGCTGTTTGTGCCCCGTGATGCCGCAGAGCTCCACGCGGAAGTAGATGCCAGCGGGGAAAGTGGGCAGGTGAGAAAGTGGGAGAGTGGGAGAGTGGGCCGTGAGGTCAACCTCACTTTCTCGCTTTCTCACTTTCTCACTTTCCTCCGCCACGCGGCAGGCCATGAACCCGATGTCATTCGTATCCGCCACCGTGTCCACCGCGCCGCCGCCCTCGAAGGCGACGTTGAACTTGCGCGGCAGGTTGTAGAACTCGCGGTGATTGAGAATGTAGTGGTGCAGCGCGTGCGCGAAGGGCCGCGTGTCCAGCAGTTCGCGCGGGTCGAAGCCGGCCGTGGGCGACGCGGTGACGTTGCGGATGTTGTCCACGCCGCTGCCCTTCGCCGTGAGCCCGAGTGATTGCAGGCGCGTGAGGACGTTCACCAAGTTCGCGGGGCCAATCTCGCGTATCTGCAAGTTCGAGCGCGTGGTGACGGCGGACTTGCCGTTGCCATAATCGTCCGCGATGTCCGCAAGGCCGCGCATCTGCACCGCCGTGAGTTCGCCCGCCGGGATGCGGCAGCGGAGCATGAAGCTGTTCTGCGCGGGCGAGACGTGGAACATCCCGAAGTTGCGGAAGCGAAACGTGTTTTCCTCGTCCGGCAATTTCCCCACCTCCGCGTGCGCGAGAATGCGGTCCCAGCCGTCCACCGGATGTTCCTCGTGCTTCCAACGCTCCTGCTTGGTCACGTCGCCGAGCGGCGTGCCATAGACGGTGTCCTCGGCGAGGTTCGCGCCGCCCTGCGCGGGGTCGCCGGTGAGCTGGCCGGTCGAAATCGTGCCGACGTAAGGATGAATGCCGCGCTGCGCCACGCCGGCCATGAAGCCTGAGAGAAATTCCTTCTGCTCGGCGGTGAACGCACCGGTGGCGGTCGCGGTGGGATTAAGCGTCGCAGTTTCGGTCATGGTTCGGCTTTCTCCCAACCCAGCTTCGGGGCCGAGTAGATGGAGAGGAAAACGGCGTCCGCGGTGGAGTCGTTACGCGCGCCGTGGACTTGGTTCTTGTCAGCGACATCCACGTCGCCCGCGCGGATGGTGCGGCGCTGGCCACCGCCGAGGTAGTAAGTCAGTTCGCCGCGCACCATCACCCAAGTGTCCTGTCCGTCGGGATGCGTGTGCGCCGGAACTTCCTGCCCGGGCCGCACGCCCCACACGGCGAGGCTGGTGAAATCCGTGACGGAAAGCTCGGTGACCGTGGCTTTCTCGGGGGAGAAGCGGACGAGTTGCTCGGCGCTGAAGGTGCGCTGGTTCATATGGGCGAGGTTCCTGGCGTCAGTGGAGCGCGGCCTTCAGGCCGCAGAAGGCCGCCGCCGCAAAAGACCCTTTGAACCCGCTCCGGCACGCTCACGTTCCTGCGGCATAAATGCCTCGCTCCTTCATATGAGTTCATTGGCTAACCTCCTTGTCTGTGCGCTCCACGTTCACCGCGCAATACTTGTAGCTCGGCTGCCGCGAATGCGGGTCAAAGGCCGGGAAGGTGAGGCGGTTCGTGGCCGCGTCGTGCATCGGCAGGTAAACTTGGCCGGTCCGCACCGTCGCGGTGACATGGACGCGCGCCATGAGTTCGCCGCGCCGCGAGGCGACGCGGGCGGTGTCGCCGGCTCGGAGGTGCAGCCGACGGGCGTCGTCAGGATTCAGCTCCAGCAACAGTTCGGATGGTGCGAGCTGGCGCAGGATGTCGGACTTGCCCGTGCGTGTGAGCGTGTGCCACTGCGCGCTCGTGCCACGGCCGGTGAGGAGGATGAAGGGGAATTCTTCGCAGGGCTTATCCGGGGCCTCGCGCGGCGGGGAGAAGAGGAACTTGGCTTTCGCGTCCGCGTGGAAGAAGCGGCCGTTCTCGAACAAGCGGCGTTCCTGAGGAGTGATTAGTAAGTAGTGATTAGGGACGAGTTCGGGAGGCCCCGTGCCTGTCGAGCCGGACGGATTACTAATTACTAAACACTGATCACTTTGCTTGAGCAGCGGCCACTGAATCCCGCCGTCGCGGTCGAGATGTCTATAGTCTTCGATGCCCGTGATGTCGCACGGTTGGCCTGCGGAGCAGCGCTTGAGGATTTGGAAAGCGGCCTCGGGCGAAGTCCATTCGCTGAACATCGCGCCGCAGCCCCAGTAGTGCGCAACAAGGCGGAAGATGTGGAAATCCGCCAACGCCTCACCTGGCGCACGCGCGACCTTCTTCACAAGCCCGTAGCGCCGCTCGCTGTTGATGAACGTGCCTTCCTTCTCGCCCCAACCGGCGGCGGGTAGCACCAAGTCGGCACGCAGGGCGGTGTCGGTGGTGTGATACATGTCCTGCACGACCAGAAAGTCGAGTTTGGCAAGCAAGGCGTCCAACTCCGTGCCGCCGGAGCCGTCGCGGCCCTTGCCAATCCACGAGTGCGACGGGTTGGTCGCGATGACCCACAGGCCTTTGATTTTGTCAGCGGCGATGCCCTCGAGGATTTGGTCGTAGGCGAGCGACGGCTTCGTGGGAATCACCGACTCGGGGATGCCGAGGGTTGTCGCGATTTTCCGGCGGTGCTCCGGGTTGGCGAAGTCGTGGCCGCCGAGCAGGCTCGTGACGTTGGCGAAGAGCCGCGAGCCCATCGCGTTGCACTGGCCGGTGATGCTGTTCGCGCCGGTGCCGGGCCGGCCGATGTTGCCGGTGATGAGCGCGAGATTGATGATCGCCTGCGCGGTGCGCGTGGCTTCGTGGCTCTGGTTCACGCCCATCGTCCACCAGAAACTCACGGCCCTGCCTTTGTGGATGGTTTCGGCAAAGCGATAAAGCTGCCCAACACTCAACCCGGTCTCCGCCGCGACTTTGTCGGGCGTAAACTGACGAACAAACTCCGCAAACTCCGCATAGCCCGACGTGCTGGCCGCGATAAATTTCTCGTCCACCCAATCACTTTGCATCAGCAAGTTGGCGATGCCGTAGAGCAGCGTGAGATCGGACTTGGGATTCAACGCGACATGCTGCGTTGCGGCCATCGCGG
>JAYTIO010000684.1:0-2364 GCA_043731805.1 Pedosphaera sp.
GTTCGGCCCTTCCTTCAGTGCGCCGAGGACTTGGTTCCACGACTCGGGAAACTGTTTCAGCGGGCTGCGCTCCAGCACGTCGAGCAGGAACAGCCGGCGCTCTTCCCGTGTCGTCGGCGAGTTCAGTGATACGGCGATGGCGCTCTGCAACGCGGCATCGGCGGCGAAGTTCAGCAACATCTCCCGCACCAGTTCCTCCTCGCCGGCCTCCCACTTCTCGGCCCGCACGCGCGCGATCAGATGGTCGCGCGCGCCCAGCGCCCAGTCCGGGTGCCGGGCGAAGACCCCCAGCGCCGCCCGCCGCAACTCCGCGTCCTGGCTCCGCAGCAGGGGCGCGACGTGCCCCATCACAAGCTGGCTCCCGTCCATCTGGTCAAAGGCGATAAGCGCGGCCTTCGCACTGCGTGGCGGGAGCGTAAGCAACTGCGGGATCGAAGCGCCGATGTTCTGGTTCGTCAGGCGCGAGAAGTTTTGGATGAGCGCGAAAGTGAGGGCGTGCTCCTCGAAGCGGTCGGCGGCGTGCGCGGCGGCGGTGACGAGCGGGCCGTTGCTGCGCTTGTCGCCGAGACGCCCGAGCGCGGTGGCGGCCTCCCGGCGCACGGGTGCCTGGTCGCGCAACAGCAGCAGATGCAAGGCCGCGAGCGCTTCCCGGTCCCCGGCCAAGCCAGCGGCCTGCGCGGCGGCGATGCGAACCTCCAGCGCATCGTCGAACAGCGCGGCGCGCACTTCCGCCTGTGCTTGCGCCGAAGCGACCCGGGCCAACACCCACACCGCTGCGCACTTCGCGTCGCCGTGGAGGGACTTGCGACGCAGTTCCGCCAGCGGCGCAACGGCGCTTTCGCCCCGCTTCACTAGCGTTGCCACCGCGCGGTCCGCGACGAACGGACGCGGGTCTTCGAGCAGCTTCGCCAAGGCGGCGGGCGGGAGCTGCTTCCAGTTCAGAGACTCACCACGCGGGTCGTTGACCTGCGCGGCGTCCGTGCGGCGGACGCGGTAGAGGCCACCTTTGAACTCCGGCTTGCTGCTGTGCGCCAGCGGGCACTGGTTCACATACCAAGCTCCCGTGTCCACCACGAGCAGGCTGCCGTCCGCGTCCGCCAGCACATCCGTCGGATGGAAATCCGGGTCGCGCGAGACCAGGAAGTCCGAGTCCTCGGTGGTGAACGTCGCCCCCTGCCGCGCGACGACGTGGCGTTGGACGCGGTGCGGGTTGAACTGGGCGCTGAAGAGATTGCCGTGAAACCCCGGCCCGAAGCCCGCACCCCGATACCGTGCGAGGCCCACCGGCGCGACGCGCGCGAACCGCGTCATCGGCGGCAGGAGATCACCGGTGAGCTTGAACTCCGCGACGCTCTCGTGCCACTTGCTGTAAACGCCGCCGTGCAGGAAGTGCATGAGCGCATCCCGCTGCCCCGCCTGCGGATTGATGAACACGTTCACGGTGCCGATCATTTCCCCCGCCGGGGTCCAGACCACTTCCACCGGATTGGGGAATCCGCCACCGGCGAACGACTGGAGCCCGGTGCCGTCCGGCCGCACGCGCCAGATACGCGAAGCCTTGCCCTGAAGCCGCGTGCCCGCCTTGGTCAGGATGTCAAAACCGGCCCGGCCATCCGTGAGGTAAAGCCAACCGTCCGGTCCCAGAAACGGCCCGTGCAAACTGTCCACACCACGCACATTCCAACCGCTCAGGAGAATCGTCCGCGTGTCCGCGTGCCCGTCCCCATCCACGTCATCGAAGCGCAGCAGCTCCGGCGGCGAGGCGACAAACAGCGCGCCGTCGTGCCACAGCACGCCCATCGGGAGACCGACGCGCTCGACGAAGACCGTGCTCGTGTCGAAGACGCCGTCGCCGTCGGTGTCCGCCAGCATCCGGATGCGGCACTCCGGGGTTTGCACCATGTCGAGGCCTTTGAGATTCTTTCCGGAAGACTCCGCGAGGAAGAGCCGCCCGCGTTCATCCAACGTGCCGAACATTGGGTAAGCGGTGAGGGTCGGCCCGGCGGCGGGTTCAACCTGGAACCCCTCAGGCACGCGCATCGCGGCAACGCCGGTGGCGGGCGGGGCGGCAGTTCCTTGTGCGTGCGCGCCTCCGGCATGGGTCAGGGCAAGCGCGGCGGTGCAGAAAAATTTGAGAACAACGGTGGCTGTCTTCACAGGCCCGGAGGGTAGCAGAGCCAACTCCGAATGCCACCCCGGAGCGCGGCTGTCCCAGCCGCAGCAGGCGACCTCGGCCCCAGCGGGTTGGGATGGAAGCTGCCTTTGACGCGGCTGGAGCCGGCGTTCACGCCGCAGCAGGTCGCGGCGGGAGGCCGCGCTTGGAACTACTCGGGCGTGCCCGGCAGATACGTCGCGTCCTGGAAG
>JAYTIO010000685.1:0-35047 GCA_043731805.1 Pedosphaera sp.
CGGCTTGCACGGCGAGGGTGGAGAATTCCTTGAGCACCTCGTTTTGCAGTGCCTCCGTAAGGAACGGCAGTTTGCTCATCTCGAGCGTGACGGACTCAAGCTCGGCTGGTTCGAGATGCTTGAGCAACTCGCCCGCCGTCTCGGCGCCGAGCACGATGAGGAACGTGGCGAAGCGCTGGGGCTTGGTCATCTGCGCGTAGTCCAGCGAGGAGATGGCGGAGTCGGGCATGGTGGCGGCTAGGTTAGTTGTTGCTGGGGTTAGGCCGGCCGGCCATCCACGAGCGGACGGCTTGCGTCATATTTTCGGGATGCTGGCGGACCATCTGGTTCAAGGCCTCGACGGTGAGGGTATCCTGGCTGGGGTGCCGTTCGCCGGAAGTCGCGGCGCGGTCCGTAGCGCCGGCCATCTGACCGACGGGCACGCCGAGCGGGATGGTCTCGCCGGGCGCGCTCTTGAGGCCGCGCCAGAAGAGGAACAGGGCGGCGAGCGCGAGGGCGCCGTAGCCGCCTTGGCGGGCGGCCTCGAGCCAGAAATCTCGCTGCTGCTGGACCTCGAGCTTGCTGACCAGCTCGGTGCCGAGGTCGTCGTTGAAGGCCATTTCCTCCAGCGTGATTTCGTCGCGGCGGGTGGCGTCGTTCTCCACGAGGCCGAGCGCGGTGCGGACGATGGTGCGGAGCTTCTTCAACTCCTCTTCCGAGCGCGGCACGGCTTTGCGGTCCTTGCCGGCGCCTTGCATTTTCGCGGCGACGAAGACGGCGGCGGAGACCCGTTTCAGCCCGCCGGCGGCCAGCACGGTGTTGCTGGTGATTTTGTTAATCTCGTATTGGGTGTTGCCAACTTTCTTCTTCACCTTCGAGGTCGTCTGCGGGCCGCTGGCCACTCCGTTCGTGTCGGTGTTCGCGTTGGCGACGACGCCGGGCGCGCCGCCGGTGCCGCCGGTGCTGGTGGCGCTGTCGGTGTTCTCGTCGGTCACGGTCGAGGACCGGATGACCTGACCTTCGGGATCAAACTTTTCTTCCGTGCGGGTGAGGGAGTCGAAGTTGATTTCCGTGGCGACGCGGACGACGGCTTGGCCGGGGCCGAGGACGCGTTCGAGCATCCCCTCGGCTTTCTTGGCGAGGTAGTTCTCGAAGTTCTTCCGCGCGTTGAGCTGGGTGCTCGAGAGCCCGCCGATGACGTCGTTCTCGTTGTTCTCGGAGAGGACGTTGCCGTGGTTGTCCACGACGCTGACGAAGTTGGCTTGGAGGCCCTCGACGGCGTTGGCGACGAGGAAGCGGATGGAGTTGACGGCGCTGGTGGGGAGCTGGGCGTGGGCGTGGAGTTTGACAAAGACGGAGGCGGTGGCGCGGCGGGTGTTGTCGGTGAGGAGGCGGTTCTCGGGCATGACAATCATCACGCGGGCGGCCTCGACCTCGTCGAGCTGGCTGATGGTGCGGGCGAGTTCGCCCTGGACGGCGCGGGAGTAATTGGCGCGCTGGACGAAGTCGGAGATGCCGAAGTTGGGCTTGTCGAAGATCTCGAAGCCGACGCCGTCGCCGCGTGGGATGCCCTTCGACGCGAGTTGCATGCGCAAGGCGTGGACCTTGTCAGCGGGGACGAGGAGGGCGCCGTTGGGGCCGGTGCGGTAAGGGGTTTTGGATTCGTTCAGGACGGCGACGACCTTGGCGGCTTCGGCGTCGTCGAGCTTGCCGTAGAGGAGGCCATAGCTGACGCGGGTGGAGAGGAGGGCCATGGCCGCGAGTCCGCCGAGGACGGCGAGCGTGGCGAGGACGAGGGTGACGCGTTGGTTGATGCCGAGCTGCTTCCAGATGCCGGCAAGTTGCTCGCTCAGTTGGGAGAAGGGGCTGTTCATGGCGGGGGGAACGTGCCGAGGTCCAGGGTCCAGGGTCCAAGGTTGATGGTCCAGAGGCGACGCTTTAACTCAGATGGGGGCGAGGGCGGCTCGACCGTTCTGCGCGCCAGTTTGGCGCGGGGCGCGGGGCGCTGCTTTGGCGCTGGGGAGGGGGGGCCGGGGAGTTTCATGGCGTCACACCTGCATCCGCATGAGTTCCTGATAGGATTCGAGGAGTTTGTTCCGGACCTCGACCATCAGCTGGAAGGACACGCTGGCTTCTTCCATCGCAATCATCGCCTGGTGCAGCGGGACGTTCTGGCCGGCGAGGAGGGCGTTGACGGTGTCCTTGGAGGCGGCCTGCTTGGCGTTCACGCCTTGCACGAGGTCGCCGAGCAACTCGCCGAAGACGTCGCGGCCGCTGCCCAGGGGCGCGAGCGGCTGGGGCTGGATGCGTTTGAGTTGCTCCAGGTCCGCCGGGGAGATGTTCGCCTGCTTGATGGCGTCCTCGGCGGCTTTGGGGAGGGGCATGCCTTGGAGGCCGGGGACGAGCGTGCGGATGGAGGCGAGGGGGTCCATCTAGCGGGAACAGGGAATGAGGAATAGGGAATGGGGAAGCATGGCTTTAAGCGCGTTTGCCGAGGTTGAGGGTTTGCAGCGCCATGCTACGGGCGGTCTTTACCACGGCGAGGTTCGCCTCGAACGAGCGCGACGCGGCGATCATGTCCACCATCTCTTCGTGGACGTTGATGTTGGGCATCGCGACCAAGCCCTGCGGGTTGGCATCGGGATGGCCGGGGTTGTAAACGAGCCGGGGCGGGCTGGTGTCCTTCGTGATGCGGGCGACGTTCAGGCTCTTGGTGCCTGCGTCCGTCGCCCCGGCCAACTGGCGGTTCAGCACGGCCTCGAAGACGACCTCCTGCCGCTGGTAAGGCTTGCCATCGGGGCCGCGCGTGGTGTTTGCGTTGGCGATGTTCTGGGAAATGACCTCCATGCGGATGCGCTCGGCCTCGAGCGCGGTCGAGGTGCTTTGAACACCGGTGAGCAAGGGGAGCATGGCGTGAATCAGGCGGCGCGGCCGGTGATGGCGTGGCGCAGTTTGAGGAGCGCGGATGTGATGAGCTGGGTCTCGAGCGTGTGTTCGAGGGTGTTCTGGTTGAGTTTCATCAACTCGGTTTCGAGCTGCACGGTGTTGCCGTCGCGGCCGCTGGACTTGGCGTTGAAGTCCACTTCGAGGCGGGGGTGGAGGGCGGCAAGTTGCGCCGGGTCTTGACCGGACACAGCCTGGCGCAGCTCGGCCTCGAAGGCAGGCGCGACATCGAGCCGTTTGTAGTTGGGCGTCTCGAGGTTGGCCAGGTTGCTGGCGAGCGCCTCGTGGCGGAGCACCGACACGTCCAGGAGCTTTTTGGTCGCCTGGTAGTTCGGCTGGTTGAACAGGGCTTCGATCATGTCTCTGTAATCCAAGCGCTGTTCAGCAAGGCCGGTGCCACGGGGAGAAAGCGCCGGAATGCAGGGGAATCAGGGACGGGGACGGGGGCGGCGGCAAAGTTTGCCGGAGCGGGACGGGAAGGAAGTTTCGAGGTGCTGGCGGAGTGGAGCGAGGACGCCTGCGTCCGCAGCAGGATAAGCGTCAGAAAAATTCGGGCAGGAAGATGACGGGAAAGGAAGCAGAGAGAGGGTTTCCCTGCTGACTGCTGACTGCTGACTGCTGGCTGCGGACGTGGGCGTCCGCGCTCCAAGGGCGGTCAGTCTCCGTCGGCTTCGGCGTCGCCGCCGGTCTTGCCGGCATACTCGTTCAGCTTGTTGCGGAGGGTGCGGATGCTGATGTCCAGGAGCTTGGCGGCGTGGGTGCGGTTGTTGTTGCACCGCGCGAGGGCCGCGAAGATGTGGCGCTTCTCTAACTCGCCGAGAGTGGGAAAGGTGCCGTCCGCATCCGCGCCGGGCGGAGCCCCGGCGGCGGGCGTGCTCGAAGCGTCTGGCGAAGATGCAGCAGCGGGGACCGGGGCTGCGTTGATGCCGCTGAGGCCGAGGTGGTCGGGGCCGAGGGGTTCGCCGTCGGCGCACAGGATGACGGCGCGCTCGATGACGTTTTGCAGCTCGCGGACGTTACCGGGCCAGTCGTGGGCGGTGAGGGCGGTGAGGCACTCCTTCGAGAAGCCTTGCACGCGGACGCCGTGTTTGCGGGCCATGCGCTGCATGAACTGTTCGGCCAGGAAGGTGATGTCCGGGCGGCGGTCGCGCAGCGCGGGGACGGCGACGGGGACGACGTTGAGGCGGAAGAAGAGATCCTGGCGGAACTCCTTGCGCGCAACGCTCTGATCGAGGTCGCGGTTCGTGGTGGCGAGGACGCGCACGTCCACCTTGATGGTGCGGTTGCCGCCGACGCGCTCCAGCTCGCGCTCTTGCAGGACGCGCAGGAGCTTGGCTTGCACTTGGGGGGAAATCTCGCTGACCTCGTCAAGCAGGATGGTGCCGCCGTGGGCCAGTTCGAAGCGACCTTCGCGCTTGTTCAGCGCACCGGTGAACGCGCCTTTCTCGTGGCCGAAGAATTCGCTCTCAATGAGGTTCTCGGGGATGGCGGCGCAATTGACCTTGATGAAGGCAGCGGCGGCGCGGGGGCTTTGCTTGTGCAGGGCGCGGGCGACGAGTTCCTTACCGGTGCCGCTCTCGCCTTGAATCAACACGGTGGCCTGGGTGCGCGCGACCTTGCGCAGGAGCGCGCGGAGCTGCTCCATCGCGGGGCTGTGGCCGAGGAGTTCGTAACCGGTTTCGGCGTCTTCCTCCTGGTTGAGGTAGGCGTTGACCTTGATGAGGCGGGTGAAGTCCTCGGCCTTCTGGATGCAGATTTCCAGCTGCTCGTTGGAGAAGGGCTTGATGAGGTAGTCGAACGCGCCGCTCCTCATGCACTCGACCGCCGATTCCACCGAGCCGTAGCCGGACATCATGATGACGAGCGGACGGGTGGGGCGGGTCTGCAACTCGCGCAGGAGCGTGGTGGCCTCGCCATCGGGCAGGCGCACGTCGGCGATGACGAGGTCCCAAGTGTCCTTGGCCAGATATTCGTGCGCGGCAGCGAGCGTGGGCGCGGCGGCCACGTCGTAGCGGCGGGCGCGCAACTGCTGCTCCAAGTTCTTGCGGATGATGAGGTCGTCTTCGAGAACGAGAATTTTCTCAATCGGCATGGGCGCGGAGACTAGCGAGGGACGGGGGGAAAGTAATTAGTAATTGGTGACGCGTCACGGAGACGGGCGGGGTGCGCAGGCACAAGGGCTCAACAATCTTCAATTACTAATCTCGCTTCACCGTCCGCCCTGCCGCCGATAGAGGTCCGCGACGAAGTGCGGGCGCTGGCGTTCCGGGGCCGGCAGGTGCTTCGGGGGGACGAGGCCGCGCCGGAGGAGTTGCTGCTCGTTCTCCCGGTCCAGGACGAGGATGCGCATGATGAGGTCTTGGTTCTGGCGGAGCAGGCCGGCGATTTGGGGCTGCCGGGCACGCTCGGCGGTGGGGAGCCGTTGCCAATCGAGGCGTTGTTGCTTGATGCGGCCGAGGGATTCGTCGAGGCGCGGGAGCAACGCCTTGCGGGCTTGGCAGAACTCGAAGCGCTTGGCCTCGTCGCCACTGCGCAAGGCGAGGCTCTCCTGCTCGACGAGCGTGAGCACTTCCTGGCACAGGGCGAGGTGATCGGTGAGATCGCGGGTGATGGTGGCACTCATTTCTTCGTGGGCAAGGCGGCGTTCTTAACGGCTTTCGGCGGCGCGTTGGTGGCGCGCGGAAGGGGCGGGGGCGGCACGGCGGCTTCGGCGGTGGCCTGCCAGCCGAGGTAGTCCTTCCGCCACCGGGCCATCTCGATGACGGTCTTCAGGGCGGGCGTGGCCGGGGCGAGTTCCTTCTCGCGGTCGAGGATTTTCGCGAAGCTCTCGACGGCTTTCGCGGGCTGCTTCAGGCGCTCGAAGATGAGGCCGATTTGATACCACGCCGGCAGTTGCCACTGCGGCGAGCGGTCCAGTTGGGCGAGGCCTTGATAGACCTCGAGGGCCCCGAGGAGGTCGCCTTCCTGATAGAGCTGGTTGCCGATGTCGTTGCCGGCGCGCTGCTGCCAGTAGGCGAGCTGGGGGGCGTTGGTCTGGCTGACCCCGGTGAGCTGGCTCTGCATCAGCAGGAGGACTTCGCGCAGGGACTCGCGGGTGCGGCCTAGGGATTGGTAGGAGCGGGCGAGCAGGAAGCGCAGCTCGGGCACATCAGGCGAGTCGGCGTTGTGCTTCAGGAAATCATTGCCCTGGCCGATGGTCTCGTCGTGCTTGCCTTGCGCATGCAGGGCGCGGACGAGCTTGAATTGGACCCTCGGCTTATCGAGTTCTGCCGTCTCCAAGCGGAGCAGGCGCGCGAGATATTCGGCGGCCTCGCCATGCTTGCCCTGGAGATAATAGGTGTCGGCAATCTCAATCTGCGCTTGGAGGACGAGGCGTTGGTAGTAAGGAAAGCGGTCGAGCTTGAGCGTCAGCGAACTGGAGAGCACGGCGTAGAACTTCGCCAGCGCGAGCGTGTGCGCGCCCAGTTCGCGATGGAGCAAACCCTGCCGCAGCAGCACCTCGGGCACTTGCGGCGCGGCTGGAAAGCGCGCGACGAAGTGGGCGAGCACCTGCTGGGCGCGGAGGAATTGGTTCGCCTGCTGGGCGGCCAGACCCAATTCGAGCAAGGCCGGACCCTTGATGTCGTCCGAGGCGTTGGATTCGAGGAGCGAGATGAGGGCGATGACGGCGTGGGAGAATTCCTGCTTCTGCCGGAGCTGGCGGGCGGCTTCGAGCTGCTGCTCGTAGTCGCGTTGAATCCAGCTTGTCGCGTCGGTCTTGGGCGGAGCGGGCGGACGCAGGGCGGCGTTGCCCAAGCCTTCGGGGGCGGCGGGGGGCGCGTTCGTTTCGGAGGCGGACGCGGTGGGTTTGACCGGGGCGCGGGAGGGGTTGTCGGCGAGAAATTTGGCGATGGCGGAGTCCACCTTGGGCGCGGAGTTCGGGTCGGCTTCGGGGGCGTGAACGGCTTCGGCCTTAGCCGCGGGCTTGGCCGGCGCGCGGTCATCCGCCCCGGCCAGCGTGGCGGCAGCGAGCCAGAGCAGGATGACGAACGGGGCGCGGGCCATGGCTCAAGGCGTGGTGTAGCGCACCGTGCTCGACGGCGGCACTGCGGGGCGCGGGGGGCTGAAGAACGGGGCGAGGACGCTCACCCCGGGCGCGTTGGTGCCCTGCGGACGGAAGTATTGGATGAGCATTTGCGGGGTCAGCAGGCTGTTCGGGTCGTTGGGATCAAGGAGCGGGCCCAGCAGCAACCCGGTGGGCGGCGGCGGCAAGAAGGGCGGGAAGACGACCGGCGGGTTGGTGGCGACGGGCGCGGGCGGCGCCGGGGGAAAGGTAACGACCGGTGGGGTCGCCGGCGGGGTGACGACAGTGGCAACGCCGACGGGCGGCGGGTTCGTCGCGGTGACGACCGCGACAGTGTTCGTCAGCAGGACCGGGGGCAACGGGTCTTCCAGTTCCAACTTCGGCAGCCGTGCCAGCGCCTGCGGCACGGAGCGCGCGCGCCCCGCAAAGCGCAGCGGGGCCGGGCCGATGAGCGCGAGGTAGCCCGCACTGGCGCTCGCCGACAGGGCGGCGGAACAGATGAGCGCGAGGCAGAGCGGACGGTTCATGTGACGCGGGGCGGCGGGGCACCCCGTTCAGTCATCGGCAGACGGCCTGGGGACTTGAGGAACTCTTCCGGTCTTACGTGCAAGTTCCCGCTTCAGTTGGGCCCGCGCCAGCCGATACCCACCTGTCCGCGACTGACTATGGAAGCCCCGCTTGCACCCCGCCCAGTGATGCGCCTTGACGAGGCGCAAATCGAGGCCCGCTTGAAGGGCTGCGCCCGGCTGCCCTCCCTGGGCAGCATCAACAGCGCGCTGCGCGAACTGCTCTCGGCGGACTCCAGCTACATCGCGCAAATCTCCGAGGTCATCCGCCGCGACCCCAGCCTCACGGCGCGCCTACTGCGCCTGGTGAACTCGGTCTATTTTGGCCTGTCCGCCCCAGTCCACAGCGTCGAGGAGGCGATCTTCTATCTCGGCGTGCGGCAAATCCGGCAGCTCGCGATGCTGACGCCGGTCATCGAGGATTTTCAAAAATTGGCGGGCAACACGTCGTTCCCGTGGCGCGAGTTTTGGCGGCACTGCATCGGCGTGGCCATGATGACGCGCGAGGTCATCAGCATCGTGCGCACGCCCACGGACGAGGCGGATTATGTCGCCGGCCTGGTGCATGACGTGGGCAAAATCGCGATGGCGGCGGCGTTCAACGAGCACTTCACGGAAGTGCATCGGCGGCTGGCCGAACAGCCCGCGTCCCTGACAGAAATCGAGCTGGACGTGCTCGGGATGGACCACGCTGAACTAGGCGCGCGCTACTTGCAGCATCACAATCTGCCGGAGGCGATGATCGAAACCGCGCGGTATCACCACCAGCCGCAGCGCGCCAGCCACCATGTGTCAATCGTCGCCGCCGTGAGCGTGGCGGACCTGCTGGTGCGGCACGCGAAGCTGGGCGTGAGCGGCAACGTGCTGGAGGTGGCGGCGGACAGTTGGCGGCAGTCGCCCGCCTGGGCGCTGTTGTTTCCGAACTTGAACGAACAGGAGCACTCGCTGGCGCAAGCCTCGCTGCAACGGAGCCTGGGCCGGTTGCCCGTGGTGTTGGAGGGGTTGATTTGACGGCTCCGAAACGGGCGACGTCGCGGCTGCGCGCGCCCCGTCACGCATTCCCGCCGGGTTCGCCCGCCCGCAGCGCGTGGTTCACGGCTTCCGCCAGCGCTTGGACGCTGAAGGGCTTGGGCACCACCTGGACCACGCCCGCCGCCCGCAACTGCTCGTCGGCCACGTCGAGCAAATAGCCGGACATGATGATTACCGGCAGCTCGGGACGGATGGCCCGCAGCTTGCGCGCGAGGTCGAGGCCGCCGAGCTGCGGCATGGTCAGATCGGTCAGCACCGCATCGAACTCCTGCGGGGCTTGGACAAACGCCTCCAGCGCCTCGGTGGAGCGCAGGAAGCCGGTGGCATTGTAGTTGAGCCGGGCCAGATAATTCCGGGCGACCCACATCACCGCCTCCTCGTCGTCCACCACCATGATGCGCTGGCCGTTGCCCACCGGCAGGCGCGGCTTGTCCGAGACCGCGCCGGGCCGGGCGGTCTCCAGCGCGCGGAAGTAGAAGGTGAAGCTGGCCCCCGCGCCCGGCTCGCTGGTGACGGTGACTGCGCCCTGATGCATCTGCACGATGCCATGCACCATCGCCAGCCCCAGGCCGGTGCCCTGGCCGATCGGCTTGGTGGTGAAGAAGGGGTCGAAGACGCGGGACTGCACCTCGCTGGGGATGCCGCAGCCGTTGTCCGCAATCGTGAGCTCCAAATGCCGGCCCGGCAGCAGCGGCGGGTGCCCATCGGTGAACGACTCGGCTAGGTCCACCACCGCCACCGTGACGCTCAAGCGCCCGGCGCGCTGGCCAATCGCGTGCGCGGCGTTCAGCCCTGTGTTCATGATGATCTGGTGGAGCTGGCCCGCATCGGCCTGGATCAAGGGTTCCTCGGCCGGCCAGGCGGTGGCGAATTCGACGCTGCTGGGCAGGGAGGCGCGCAAGAGGTGCAATGCTTCCTTCACCGAGGCGCTGAGGCGGGTCGGCTCGCGGTGGGTCTCCTTGCCCCGGCTGAAGGTGAGGAGCTGGCGCACCAGGTCGCGGGCGCGGATCGCCCCGCGCAGGATTTGCTGGGCGGGGATCTCCAACGGGCTGGCGGGCGGCAGGTCCATCCGCAGGAGTTCCACGTGGCCGAGGATGCCGGCGAGGATGTTGTTGAAATCGTGCGCGATGCCGCCCGCCAGCGTGCCGACGGCTTCCAGTTTCTGGGACTGGCGAAGCTGGGTTTCCAACTTGGTCTGGGCCGTCTCCGTAGCGTGCCGCTCGGTCACGTCGCGCGCAAAGATGACCGCGCGGACTTCCCGGCCCGCAGCGGTGAAGCGCCGGCCCCAGGCATCAAACCACAACCACTCCGCCGCGCCGCGCCGGAACCGGAAGGTGGCCGCGCCGTGCGGCTGGCGCAGGGCGCGGGCGACCAGCACGCGGTCATCGGGATGGATGCGGTCCACGAGCTGGGCGGCACCCAGGTCCTTTTCGGCGAGGCCCAGGTGGCTGGCGAGGTTCGCGCTGGCGTAGTGGATTTCGCCCGTCAAGGAGAGTTCCACGACGATGTCATGCGAGTTGTCCACCAGCAGGCGGAAGCGCTGCTCGCTGGCGTGGAGGGCAGCCTGCGCGCGGTCCCGCTCGATGACGGTGCCGGCGAGGGAGACGCCCAACGCCACCAACCGCTGCTCGTCGGGCGTCGGGGTGTGCAGCGTGCGGTGATAGCAGGCGAAAGTGCCCAGCACCTCGCCCCGGGCGGAAAAAATCGGCGTGGACCAGCACGCGCGCAGCCCGTGGGCCTGGGCCAGCGGGCGGTAGTTCGCCCACAACGGGTCGGTCAGGATGTCCACCACAACCACCGGTTCGCGGCGGACAATCGCGGTCCCGCACGCGCCCACGCCTTCGCCCGCGCGAATGCCATCAATGGCGCGGGTATAGGTGAGCGGCAGGCTGGGCGCAGCCCCGTGCCGCAACGTCACGCCATCCGCCTCCAGCAGCAGGATGGAGCCGAGCAGGCGGGGGGCGTTGACCTCGATGAACCGCACGATCTGCTCCAGCACCGTCGTGCTCGGCGTCCCCTTCGCGATGAGTTCCAGGAGGCTGTGCTGGCCGACCACGAGCCGGTCCGCCTGGCGGCGCGCGCTGATGTCCACGTCCATGCACGCGAAGCGCGGCTGCCCACCCTCGGCCGGAATGGGGAAGAGGGTGGAGAGGCAGACGCCGGGGCTGCCGTTCTTGCGGTGGAACTCATACTCGCCCGGCCCGTGCGGGGTGCCGCTGGCCTGCACTTCCTGAAGCAGCGCGCGGAAGGCGCGGGTTTCTTCCGGCGTGTGGATCAACTGGTCCAAGGTTTTCCCCAACGCCTCGGCGGCGGACCAGCCGAAGATCTGTTCGGAAGCCGGATTCCAGAACGTCACCCGGCCTTGCTCGTCGAACCACTGCACCGCCACGTAAGGGGTGTTCTCAATGCACGCGCGCAGGCGCTGCTCACTGTCGGCCAGGGCGGACTCGGCCTGCTTCCGGTCCGTGATGTCAATCAACGTGCCGGCGTAGCCCGTCAACGCCCCGTCCGCCAAGGCCACGCGCCCCGCCCGCATGGAAACCCAGATCACCTGGCCCTCGGGCCGCACCATGCGCAGATCGGCGTGCAACGGTTTGCCCGCGCGCGCGGCGGCTTCCCAGGCGGCGGTGGTCGGGGCCGCGTCCTCGGGGTGGATCAGGCGCAGCCAGCCCTGCCCCTTGGCCTCGGCGAAGGGCAGGCCGGTCAGCTCCTCCCAGCGGCGGTTGACATAGAGGCAGTTGCCCGCCGCATCTTGCAGGTAAACGCCGGCCGGCGAGAAGTCCGCCACCGCACGCAGCTCGATCTCGGCCTGCCGATAGAGGGCCAGCGCCTCGAAGGCGACGACCAGCAGCCGAGGTTCATCCTTGCCCGTCGCCGGCACCGGATAAATCCCGCAGGACACCCAGCGCTGCGTGCCGTCGGGCCGCGTGAACCCAAGGACGTGGCTCTGCCGGGGCGCGCCCTCCCGGAAGGCGACGCGAAAGGGACTCTCCTCGGGACGATAGGGCGTGCCGTCCGCCCGCGTGACCGGCCAACGCTCGAAGAAGCCAGCGCACGGCACCTCGGCGGGCCCCAGCCCCAGCAGTTGGGTGGCCGCCGCGTTGGCCGAGACGAGCCGCCCGTCCTCCCGCACCACAATCACGCCCTCCGCCATGGCCTCCAGCACCGAGTGACACAACGCCAGCGCAGGATGGGCGGCGGGACTGGCGGGTGAGTTCATGGGCGGGGCCTCAGCCATACACGAGCAGGGATTGGGTGATGGGCGCGGTGTGGTGGTGGGTGCGCAGCTTGTCGATGGTCGGCTCGTTCAACGGCTGGCCCTCGGGCACCAACAGCAATCCATGGGCGGTGTAAATCGCACTGGCCACCACCATGCCGGGCTGCAATTCCGCCAGCAACACCGCGCGCTCGCGGGGCGTGCCCGGGGTGGCCGGCAAGACCCGGAGCAACGCGCGCACGGCCTCGGGGTCGAACTGCGTGCCGCTGGCGAATTTGATCTGCTCCACCGCCGCCCCGTCGCTCGCCTCCGCATCCGCATACGCGGCCACCACCGCCAGCAAGCGCGCCAGCCACGGGATTTGCTCACCGGCCAGACTGTCCGGGTAGCCCGTGCCATCGTAGCGCTCGTGGTGCCCACGCACGGCCAGCGCGGCGGCGGCCAACTCCGGCGCACCCGCGATCAACTCCTGGCCGGTGAGGGGATGCGGGCGCAGGCGCGCGCGTTCCTCGTCGATCAACGTCTCCGGTTGTTCCAGCCAGCGGCGGACCAACTCGTGGGACACGGCGAGCAAGCCGACGTCGTGCAAGCTCGCGGCCAGTTCCAAACTCGCCGCCTCCGCCTCGGTCAAGGTGAGCGTGGCGATCAAGGCCCGCGCCACGTCCCGCGCCCGGCGCGCCCGGCGGCCCAGCAAGGGGTGGCTGGCGGACAGCGTCCGCAGCGTGAGTTCGGCGTGCTGGCGCACCTGCTCGGTCAGCGCGAGGCGCTGGTCCTCGGCGAGCTTCACCTGGGCGGCGAGCGATTGGTTGGCGGCGGTGAGTTCGAGGTTGCAGGCGGAGGTGGCCGTCTGGAGTTCGCGGTTGCGCCGCAGGAGTTCGTGGCGCTGCACGGCGTTGCGCACGGTCGCGAGCAGCTCCTCGCGCAGCCAGGGCTTCACGATGAAGCGGTAGATTTCCCCGGTGTTGATGGCTTCGATGACGGTGCCCAGCGTCAGCACGGCGGTGATGAGGATGCGGCTGGCGTCGGGTTGCAGCACCTTGGCCTGGGCGAGGAAATCCAGCCCGGTCATGCGCGGCATCTGGTAGTCGCTGATGATGGCGGCAAAGGGCATGGTCGGCAGAAACTCCAGCCCCCGGAGCGCATCCGGCACGGCGATCACCTCGTAGCCGGCGCGGTGCAAGGTCTCGCGCAGGGCGGCCAGCACGATCTCCTCGTCGTCCACGACGAGGACGCGGGGCTTGGCGGGGAGCAGGGCGGGCGGGGCGGCGGGCGGGCTCATGCGAAGAGGCTGCGGAGGTGGCGCAGGATGGTGTCCGAGGACATGTCGGCGGTGATGATGAGGTCGGCGCGGACGAGCAGGGCGGTGGCGAGCTGGTCCTGATTGCAGCCGGCGATTTGCAGGATCACGCGGCTGGCCGGGGCTTCGCGCTGCAAGTCATCCAGCAACGCGTGCAACGCCGGGTCGTGGTGCTCCACCAGCGCGAGGAGGCCGTCGGGCCGCTGCACGGCGGAGGCAAGCCGGAGCCGCGCCTCGTCGCCGTTCAACGCGGTGCTCACCGAGAAGCCCCACAGCCGGAGCACCTCGGCGGTGCTCTCGACCAGCTTGGCGCTGCTGCCGAGCAAGAGCAGCGAGCGGCGCGGCGCGGCCGCGGCGGCCGGCGCGGGGTCCGCCTCCGTGAAATCCGAGAGTGGCAGCCACAGCCGGAACGTCGCGCCCGCGCCGGGCGCGCTCGCCAGGGTGATGGTGCCGCCGTGTTTGTCCACGAACAACTTGGCGTTGTAGAGGCCCAGGCCGCAGCCTTTGTTCATCGCCTTCGTCGTGAAGAACGGATCGAAGATGGCCGGCGAGTCGCGCGGGTCAATGCCCTGGCCGGTGTCCGCCACGCGGAAGCAAACGCACGGCCCGCGCGCCCCGCGCAGCGAGGGCAGGGGCGGCAGTTCACTTTCCAAGCTGGAGCCAAAGACGAGCTGGCCGCCGCGCGGCATGGCCTCGGCCGCGTTGAGCGCGAGGTTGATGGCGACCTGCCGGAACTCGACCGGGTCCACGTAGAGCGGCAGCTGGCCGGGGGCCAGTTCCACGCTCACCTCGACGGTGCGGGGGATGACCTTACGCACCAACTCGAAGACCTCGGTGATGAGCGCGTTCAAGTCCTGGTAGCTGCGCTCGCCGGTCTTGCCGTGGTGCAGGTGGATCATGCGGTGGACGAGCTGGCTGGCCTGCTGGGCGTTGCGCTGGATGAGACCCATCCCCTCGTGGAACGGATGGGCGGGTTCAAGTTGGGAACAGAAGTGCTCGCTCAACGAGTGGATGCCCGCCAGGACGTTGCTGAAGTCGTGCGCCATGCCCATCGTGAGCGTGCTCAAGGTCTCCTTCCACGCCGCGCTGGAGAGGCGTTTCTCCGCCAGCGTCTGCCGCGTCACGTCCAGCCACACGCCCTCGTAGCCCAACAACAGCCCGCTGTCCGTCGCCACCGCCTGGCGATGTTCGAGGATGTAATAGATCTGTCGCGTGGCCAGGTTGCGGACGCGGTAGGTGCTGGCGGCACTGCGCAGGGTCCGCGCCGACTGCCGGGCGTTCAGGCGCAACTCCTCGGCATCGCCCTCATGCACCACGTCCCAAAACCGCGACGGCGCGTGCTGCCACTCCGCCACCGAGACCCCGGTCAGCTCCTGGATTTTCGGGCTGACAAACGAGAAGCTGAAATCGGCGCGCTGGCTGAAGATCACGCCCGGCCAGTGGCCGACAAGGTTGTGCAGCCGCGCCTCGGCCCGCAGCATCCGCACGAAGACCTCGCGCCGGGCGCCCTCGGAGGCGAGGTGTTCGTCCCACGGACTTTCCGCCAGCTCCGTCACCGGCGGCAAGGTGGACCCGAGCCGCACCAGCACGGCGTCGGGCGTGCGGGAGATTTCGCAAGTGAACCACTCGCGCTGCCCGGCGGGCCCGGCGGCCAACAGCAGTTGGTCAAACGGCTCGGCGGAAAACTCCAGCCCGCGCAGCGGCTCCACCCACTCGGGATAACACTCCGCCAAGACCGTGCGCAGCGGGTGGCCAACGAGTTCGGCGCGATTGCGCGCGAGCCAGGTGGCCAGCGGCGTGTTCAGGGTCCGGATGCAGCCCGCGAGATCGAGCACCGCGCGACCAGAGTCCAGCCACCCGCGCTCCGGGGCGCGCTGGGTGCCGGGAGGCACGGCGGCGGCGATGCCGGTGGCCCTCATTTTGTCGTCAACTGACGGGATCTTCATTGCGCGCGTGTGATGCGCTGACCCTAGCCGTGGTCGAGGGGGGAAGGACATTACTTTCTGCCCCCGGCCCGCACGGTGAACCGCAGGTCGGGAGGAGCGCAGGATTAAGATCAGGACCCAGCGGCAGCCCCGCCCACCTGCCCACCTGCCCCACCCTCCTCCTCGAAATCCTAATCCCGCACCGCCCCCGGCCCGCGCCCCCGCTCAGGAGTAATTCTGCCAGCCCGTCTGCCGGGGCTGTCCGTAAGCGCGGCTGACTTGACGGAGATTCTGCCCCGCCTGGTCCGCGCCCGCCTGCTCGTGCTCCACGCGGGCGCGCTGCTGCGCTAGGCTTTTGGCGTTCTGCCCCTCCAGTTCCATCAGCCGCGAGACCACCGTGCGGATGGCGGACTCGGCTTCGCGCGCACCAGTATGCAGGACGGACTGCTCCTGCTTGAGCGCATCCGTCGCGGCGACGATGCGCTCCTGCAACGCGTGCTTGGCATTCTGACAGCGCGTCACCTCCGCCCAGTCCGCGTGCTGGATGCCCTCGTTCTCCGCGAGGCTCAACCGTCGCCACTGCTCATAGAGGCCAAGAAGATGGTCGCGGGCGCTCATGGTTCAGGCGTGGCTGGCGAAGGCCGGTTCAACCTGGGCCGGGTCCGGCTGCTCCCCGCGCCGCCGCAGCATCTCGGCCCACGCCTCGCGCAGGATGCCCAACCGCCGCAACACATCCTGGATGCCGTCCTCGGACTTGCGAAAATTACTCTCCTGCAACCGGTCGTCCATGTAGTCGTAGAGCCGGCGGAAGTTCGCCGCGATCTCGCCGCCCGCCGCCACGTTCAGCGAAGCGTTCAGCTCGTGGATGATGGCCTGGGCGCGCTGGATGTTGTTGTTGACCGTCTGGTTAAACTCCAGCGGGTCCGTCTCCGCAAAGCCCAGCCGGGCGCGTTCGAGGAACCGGATGGCCCCGTCGAAGAGCATCAGCACCAACTGCCCGGGGGTGGCCGTCTGGGTGGCGACTTGGCGGTAAGCGGACCAGGGATTGGGCAGGCTCATGGGTAAACCTCAGTGGTCCGTCGGCTCGTCCGCGAAGTGGCGGGCCAGCAGGCTGGCGATGCTCTTCAAGGTCGTCGCCGCCGGATAGTTTGCGTCGCGAATCAACGCGCGCGCGCGCTCCACCTCGCCCGCGCGCACGTCCGGGGTGTCCGCCAGCGCGGCATTCAACGCGGCGGTGCCGGCAAACTTCGCGGTGTCCGACCCCGGCCCGGCGGGCTTCGCCGGTGCGGCCTTCCCGTAGGCCCGGTTCACCGGGCCGCTGTTGCTGTTGGGACTGACGTTCATACTCAATCGCTTCCTCCCGCGCCGGGCGCGGGTGTTGTCGGTTTCGTTTCAACCGGGACATCGGCAGGCGGCGGCGGAACTTGAGCAGTAATTTCCCGGGGCGGCAGCGTCAACGCCAGCGCGTGCAAAGTGTATTGTGCGAAGCGCCGGGGCGTGTGCAGCACGGCCTGCGAATCCGCCAACGGGCCGGCCATCTTCAACTCACTCAAGTAGTAGCGCCGCGCCGAGTTCACCACCGCCGGGTTGCCCGCGTCGAACACCGCCTCCGCCGCCCACAAGATGCGTGGCGCCGCGCCGGGCTTGGCCGGGCACTCGACCAGTTTGAAACTCCAGCCCACCGCCAGCGGCGGATAAGCTCGATACTCCGTGAGCCGGCTGAAGAGCACCGCGTCGCAGCCGAGCCGCCCCCGCAACCGCTGGAGCAACGCCGGCGGCAGCTGCTCCTCCGCCGTCCACTGCGCGCGGCCCGTGGCGTGCGTGAGCTCGTCCGCACTCACCACCACGATTTCAAAGTTGCCCGCGCGCACCAACTCCGCGACCAGCACGGCCTGCATCGTCTCCGTCCCCGCCTCCGCCTGCGCGCCGCGCGCCGCGGCCACCAACGGCAACACGGCCACGCGCCGGATTTTCTCCGGCAGCCCGGTGGGCAACTGATGGAAGTTCGCCGGCTGGTAGTCCGGCCCCTTGATGTGTTCGCCGCGGACCAGCGCCACCGATTCGCAACCGGCGAGCAAACCGACCGCGGCGAATCCCCCGACCACGCGCAAGAATTTAAGGCTGTTCATGTAATTGAGTCAGAAAATCCTCCAGCCGGCGCAGCCACGGGGCAAGGCTGCGCTCGAAGAGGTCCGAGAGCAGCATCGCGGCCGGCTGGGCTTCCGCCTCCGGCTGAAGGAGAATCAATTCCACATGGCCGGTGATGCGGCCCAGCTCCTCCAAGTGCGCCTCCAGCGTGTGACCGCCGATGGCCAACTCCGCCAGCCGCGCGCCCCAGAGGTCGCGCAGCATCCCGATCCGTGCGAGCGGCTCACGGATGGCGGACCGCCACTGGAGCCAGACCCGCCGGTTTTGCAGCGGCTCGTTGATCAGCACGGTGAGCACGGCGCGCTCGACGGCCCAGCGCAATTCGCGCACCTGCGCGCGTGTTTCCTCGGCGAGCCGGCGGCTCAGTTCCGTGAGGGAAATGGACTCGGCCTCCACGCGCTGAAACGGGTTGCCGCCCTTCAGCCCGAGGACGAATTCCGCCGGCGTGCCATCCACCCAGACGCCGGATAACACGCGCTGGCGGCTGGCCGCGAGCGTTTCCAGCTCGGTGAAAATGGCGGGCAACGTGCCGTCCGTCCGCGCCGGCAACGCCACCGGCTGGCCATCCAGCCAGACCGAAGGCAGGGACACATGAGCAGGTTTCCAGACGTTGACCGACATAGGTTAGCTATCGGCAGGAGTGAGCAAAGATTGAGCCGGAAGCCGAGGGAGAGGGATGAGAAGCACTGGCCGGCGGGGTGAAACCACCGTCCGCCGCCAGGCTGCGGCGCACCAACTTCGAGCCTTTCCCCTTCGCCTCACCCGAGCTTCTGGAGAAACTGCATCTGCTGAGTGTTCTTCGCCTGTGCCTTCTCCATCGCCAGGAAGCTGGTGATGAGCGCCGCGCGGTTCGACTGCACCAACCGCTCTAGGTCGGCCACCTGCGTGTCCATGTCCGTGGCTTGCTTGGTGAGCGTGTTCTGCCGCTTCAGGAGCGAGCCTTCGTCCCCCACGGTGCCGGTGAGATAGGTGCCGAACTGCCCCGCCAGACCGGCTGCCGCGTTCGTGAACAACTCCTTCACGGCCGGCAGTTTGTCCGCCAGCGCGGTGTCCAGCGTGGTGCTGTCCGCGAGCGTGATCTGGTTGTTGTCTGCCGTGGTGGTGATGCCCAGGTCGGCCAGCTTCGTGAGCGTCGTGGTCAGGCCCGTGACCGGCGTCGTGGCCAGCCGCCGCAGCCGGTTGGAAAGTTCATTGGCAGCCGGCTGCCCCGCCAGCACGCCGGCCGTCACCTTGCCCTTCGAATCCGTCGTGCTGGCGGTGGTGGTGTCGAGGAACGACTGCACCTGGTTGTAAGCGGCGATGAAGCCGGTCACGGCGCTTTTGATGCTCGCCGTGTCGCTCTTCACCGCCACGTCCACGCTGCCGACCGCCAACGCCGCGACCGTCAAGCCCGTGAGCCCGGAGCTGGCGCTGCTGATCGTGTTCGAGCTGCTCACCAACGTGCCGCCGCCGTTGATGGTGTATTCGAGGTTGCCGCCGCGCGCCAGCGTGCCGGTCGTCAGCTTGCTGGCGGCGAGGAAATTGCCGGTCACGTCCTCCAGCGCCACGCCGAGATCGCCCGTCGTCCGGTTCGTGAGCAGGAACCGGTCGTTGACACTATCGTAAGTGGCGGTCACGCCCGCCGCCGAGTTGTTGATGCGCGCGAGCACGTTGCCCACCGTGTCGGTCGCGGCGTTGAAGGCGATGGTGACGCCGTTGACCTTGAACTCCCCCGTGCCGCTTCCTCCGTCGGTGACGGCGGTGCCAAAGTTGGCGGCGGCGAGGGTGGTGGATTGCTTGACGGTGCCCAGCGCGTGACTACTGGCGACGGTGCCGGTGCCGTTGTTATGCAACTTGAAGGCGGTGAGGAAATTACTCGTGTCCACCGCGCTGCCCAGCGTGATGGCGCTGCCACTGGTGAGGGATAGCTGGTCGGTGCCCGGATCATAAGTGCCCGTCACGGCCCCGCTGGTCGCGGTGCTGATGGCCTCGAGGACCGTCTGCAAACTGTCGCTGGTGACCACGGTGACTTGCTTGCCGTTCACCGTGAACGTGCCGGCGGTGACGGGGGTGGCGAGCGCCGCGCTGCTCAGGGTCAGGCCGGATACATTGCTGGTGCCGTTCAAGGCGGCCCCAGCATCGGCCGCGCCCTGCTGCGCGCTGGTTGTGGCGAGCTGGCTGATCGCCACGGTGTATTTCGCCAGCGCGGTGCCGGCCTCTGCGGTGGCGGTGGCCACGGTGGCGTCGCTGGAGCTGGCCGCGCGCTGGTCAAAGAGCGCCGTCGCATGGATCGCGTCCGCCTTGGTCTGGAGCGCGGTGAGGTAGTTTTTGGCCGTCCCAAACGCGGCGTTGACGGTGTTGAGCTTGGTCTGCTGCTGGTGCAACAACGTCTGCGGCGCGCGCTCGACGTCGGAGAGCTTGTCCACCAACGAGCGCCAGTCGAAGCCCGAAGCGAGGCCGGAAATTCCAAGGTCCATGAGATGATCGGGGTTGGGTTAGGTGCCGCGCGGACCCGCGCTAGGTGCAGAACGCGCGAACGCCCGCCCGGCGCTTGCACGCCGGACGGGGTTCGATTCGCGGACTCCGGCCCGGGGGGCCTTACTGGAGGAGTCGCAGGGCTGACTGCGGGTGGGCATTGGCTTGCGAGAGCATCGAGGTGCCGGCCTGGACCAAGATGTTGTAGCGGGCGAACGCGGTGCTTTCCTCGGCCACGTCCACATCCTTGAGCCGGCTGTTCGAGGCGGTCAGGTTGTCGCGCAGCACTGCGAGCTGGTCGCTGGTGTAACCGAGGCGCGCATTGGCCGCTCCCGCCGTGGCGCGGTCGGTGGCCAGTTGCGTGATGGCAGCCTTGACCGAGGTCAGGGCCGAAGCTGCGGAGGTCGCCGTGGCGACGCTCGCGCCGGTGGCCCCCGTGTAGGCCGCTCCGCTGAGGTTGAGCCCCGTGAGCGAGAACGTCGCCGTGTCATCAATCGTGACCGAGAGCGCCGAGCTGGTGAACAGGCTGACCCCGTTGAAGTCCTTTGTCGCCGTGGCGGTGATGAAGGAGCCGAGCGTGCTGAACTCGCTGTTATACAGCGTGCGGTCCGAGTCGGTCTTCGTCACGTCCTGGGCGAGGATGGACAGTTCGCTCATCCGGTCCAGCGCGGTCTGCACTTTCTGCATGAACCCGTCGCGCGTCTGGTTGAACGAGATGGCGTTACCCACGTTCGACTTCGTGGCGTTGGTCCGGTTGATCTGCGCGTCGAAGCGCATCGACACCGCCAATCCAGCGGCGTCGTCCTCAGGGTTGATGATCTTGGAGCCTGAGGACAGGCGGGCCAAGGACTTCTCCAGCATGCTGGAGGACTGTGAGAGCAAGCGCGCGCTGCTCAGGGCCGATACATTAGTGTTGATGACCATAACTAGACTCCTTCCATGAGTCACCCCTTGCGGGGTTCTTTTGTTCTGCGGCATCCGTGCCGCTGATGACTATTTTAGGGCGTCACCGTTTTCCCGTCGGCTCTTTGCGGCTGCCGACCGCCGTGTCTTGCGACACCCAAGGTATCGGCGGGAATCCGTGGGACTTTAGCGCCCTTTACACGAGGCCGACCGGCCAGGCGCCCTTCGCAGGTTGTAAGCGGCGGTCGAAAACTGAGCCCCCTTCCGGCGTGGAGGGAACGGTTTTGGGTGGGTGTCACGGGAGAGATTGAGGTTTTTTTTGGCAAAAAAGTAGTAACCGCTCGGGATTTGTTTATCGGGGTGCGAGCACAACCGGACAGTGCTGTGCGAGCAAAAGCGGACTTATCCACACCTCGTCGTCTGGGGGGTGCCCTTCAGCTCGCAGCGCTCATTTTTGACGCTGCAGAGGTGGGCAGAGGAGGTGGGGTGGCCGACGGGATTCGAACCCGCAACAACAGGCTCCACAAGCCTGGACTCTACCATTGAGCTACGACCACCAGTCGCGCGTGCGGGAAGCTAGGGATTCACCTCGGGCGGGTCAAGTGCCTGCTCTGGGCGAGCCAGCCGGGCTTCAACGGCGACCGGCGGGTAGCAGGACAACTTCCGCGTTGAGCGGCCCCGCGCGCTGCGTCAGGCTGCCACCACCATGCGCACTGCCAAAGCCGCCGTCCTCGAAGCCTTCAACGCGCCGCTCCGGCTGCACACCTACGAGGTGCCCGCGCAGGTCGAGCCGGGCGCGGTGCTGGTGCGCACGGAGATGGCCGGCATCTGCGGCACGGACGTGCATCTGTGGCAGGGCCAGTTGCCCATCAAGCTGCCCGTCATTCTCGGCCACGAGACGGTCGGTCACATTGCGGAGTTGGGCGAAGGCGTGGCGAAAGATTGGTCCGGCCAGCCGTTGGCCGTCGGCGACCGCGTGACGTGGAACTCCGCCGTGTCCTGCGGCCAGTGTTACTACTGCGCGGTGAAGAAACAGCCGACGCGGTGCGCGCAACGGCGGGCTTACGGCATCGGCTACCCGTGCGATTGCGCGCCGCACTTCCTCGGCGGCTACGCGGAGTTCCACTACCTGCGCCCGCGCACGACGATTTTCAAATTGCCTGACGACCTGCCCACCGAGTCGGTCGTCGGCGCGGGCTGCGCGCTCATCACGGCAATTCACGGCGTCGAGCGCACCGGCATCGCGTGGCAGGACAACGTAGTGGTGCAGGGTGCGGGGCCGGTGGGCATCGCGGCGCTGGCCGTGGCGAAGAGCGCGGGCGCGGGCCAGGTCATCGTCATCGGCGCGCCGAAACACCGGCTGGACATGGCGCTGCGCTTCGGGGCCGACGCGGTGATTGACCTCGACGCATTTCCCGAGCCAGCGGGCCGCCTCGCTAGGGTGCGCGAGCTGACCGGTGGCTACGGCGCGGACGTGGTGCTGGAATGCGTGGGCCACCCGAGCGCGGTGGTCGAGGGCCTGGAGCTATGCCGCGACGGCGGGAAGTATCTCGTCCTCGGCCATTACTGCGACGCGGGCACGGTGGCCTTCAACCCGCACGTCATCACACGCAAGCAGCTTTCGGTATTCGGCTCGTGGTCCAGCGAGCCACGGCACTTGCAGGCGGCGATTGAGTTTCTCCGGCGGCATCAACGGGAGTTTCCCTTCCACGCGATGGTCACGCACCGCTTCAGCATTGAGCAGGCGGACGAGGCGTTGCGCACCACGGCGCAGTGGCAGTCGGCCAAGAGCGTCATCGTGCCAGGCTGACGGAGCGCGCCGGCTGCCCTGGCGCGCGGCCGGTCCCCGTCCGCAGCAGCCACGCCGGGAGTGAATGGTTTGGGATTTCCCATATCTCCATGCAAGCGCAGCCGCGCTCCAGCGTCCGAGCGGGGTTACGCGCGCTGTCCCAAGCCTGGAATTTTCCCTCGCTTTGGCAAAAAGCCCGCTGCTATTTTTGTGCATCCGCGTCCGGTCAGTTCCGTGCGCCAACGACAACACAACGCAATGAAAGCCCTCACCACCGCCGCCCTCGCGCTCGGCCTTCTGGCCACCACCGCGACCGCTGCCGACACCAAAATGACCCTGAAAGACGACAAGGACAAAGTCAGCTACAGCATCGGCCTCAACATCGGCCGCAGCATGAAAACCGAAGGGCTGCCTATCAACCCCGACGCTCTCGCCGCCGCGATGAAGGACGTGTTCGCCGGCGCGAAACCGCAGCTCACGGATGAGGAAGTCCAGACCGTCATGCAGAACTTCCAGAAGGAAATGCAGGCCAAGCAAACCGCCGCCCGCGAAGAAGGCCTCGGCAAGAACAAGGCCGAAGGCGAGAAGTTTCTGGCCGACAACAAGAAGAAGGAAGGCGTCAAAACCACGGCCAGCGGCCTGCAATACAAGGTCATCAAGGACGGCACCGGCAAGACCCCGAAGGCCACCGACACCGTGAAGACTCACTACCGCGGCACGCTCCTCAGCGGCACGGAGTTCGACAGCTCCTACAAGCGCAACGAGCCGGCGGAGTTCCCCGTCAACGGCGTCATCAAGGGCTGGACCGAGGCGCTCCTGCTCATGAAGGAAGGCGCGAAGTGGCAACTCTTCATCCCCTCTGAGCTGGCCTACGGCGAGCGCGGCGCGGGCAAGGACATCGGCCCGAACTCGACGCTCATCTTCGACATCGAGCTGCTCTCGGTGAAAGCCGGGCAGTAAGCCGTAACCGAACTTTTGCGAAAGCCGCGTCCGGCAACGGACGCGGCTTTTCTTGCCGCGAAAGGGCACAAAGAGCGCAGAAAAACTGCGTTGGTTGTCCGTTTCTCCTGCTGACTATCGCCACTCTGGCGGTGAAACTGACACTTGGCGGCTTGCCACTCGCAGTGTCTGTCTTTGTGCTCTCTGCGCCCTTTCGCGGCTAAACCAACTGCGGGTTCCCAGTTGAATCACCTTCGCGTCTGGCCAGTCCGGTATGGCGATGAAAACCCTATTGCTGTTGGTCGCGCTGGCGTGGTCGGCATCCTCGTTCAGCGCCCAAGCGGAGCCCGTCACCTTCGATGCTCGCTCGGCGAAGAGCGGCGCGTGGTCCGCCGCCGCGACTTGGGCAAACGGCCGCTCGCCCAAGGCCGGCGACCGCGTGCAGGTCCGCGCTGGGCACACCGTGGTCTATGACGCGGTGAGCACGGAGGCCATCCGCATGATCCACGTCGCGGGCACGCTGGCATTCAGCCGCGAGAAGTCCACGCGGCTGGAGGTCGGCCTCATCAAAATTGAGCCGGGCGAGACGACCACGGAGGACGGCTTCGATTGCCACGCGGACGCGCCGACTGCCGCGCAAGTCGGCTCCCTGCCGGTGCTCGAGATTGGTTCGGCGGAGAAGCCCATTCCCGCTGGCGTCACGGCGCTGATTCGCCTCGTCCACTTCGAGGGCATGAACAAGGAAACGTTGCCCGCCATCCTCAACTGCGGCGGGCGCTGGGAGACTCACGGAGCGCCGCTGAACCGCACGTGGCTCAAGCTCGGCGCGTCGGTGAAGGCCGGTGACTCCGCCGTGAAACTCTCCGAGCCGGTCACGGGCTGGCGCGTGGGCGACCTGGTCATCGTCACGGTCTCGAAGGAGAGCTACGGCAGCGGCAACACCTTCCGCCAGTCCGCCAAAAGCGCGCGCAAGGTGCAGACCGAGGAGCGCCGCATCACCGCGTTGGCCGGCGCCCTGGTCACGCTCGACCGCGCGTTGGACTACGCGCACTTGGGCGAGGGCGATTACCGCAGCGAGGTCGCGAACTTGTCGCGCAACGTCACCATCGAGTCCGCCAAGCCTGACGGCGTGCGCGGGCACACGATGTTCCATCGCGACAGCACGGGCGGCATCAGCTACGCGGAGTTTCGACACCTCGGCAAAGAGAACGTGCTGGGCAAATACGCCATCCACTTCCATCTCGTGCGCGACTCCATGCGCGGCAGCGGCGTGCTGGGCGCGAGCATCTGGGATTCGCACAACCGCTGGCTCACCATCCACGGCACGGACTTCCTCGTGGTGCGGGATTGCGTGGGCTACCAGTCCGTCGGCCACGGCTTCTTCCTCGAAGACGCGACGGAGCAATACAACTTGCTCGACCGCAATCTCGCGGTGCAGGCGTATCACGGGAAGCGGTTGCCGAAACAGGTGTTGCCCTTCGATGGCAACGACGGCGCGGGCTTCTGGTGGGCGAACGGGCGGAACTCCTTCACCCGAAACGTCGCGTGCGAAAACGACCAATACGGCTACCACTACGAAATCGCCAAACGCAGCAACTTCAACCCGGAGCTGAACACGCTTCAGCCCAGCGGCGAACGCACGCGTGTAGACGTGCGGCGCATTCCCTTCCTCCGCTTCGAGGACAACGAGTCGCACAGCGAGGGGCTTTACAGCTTCAACTTCGGCGACGACGTGAACGGCTCGGTAGGCGGCGACCGCGAGCATCCCTTCATCGCGCGGAACCTGCGCGCGTGGGAGACGCACTACGTGATGCGTCCGAACCTGTCCCACTTCCTCCTCGACGGCCTCACGGTGAGCAACGGCGTCTATGGGGTGTATCACCCGGACTACGACGCGCACGTCTATCGCAACATCAGCTTCACGCAGGTCGGCTCGGAGCCGATCAACCGCGGCCACGACGACGACAGCATCCAATACGGCGACTTCACCTTCGACAACGTGCAGCTCATCAACTGCCGCTCTGGGCGCGACCCGCTCATCCAGCTCGCCTGCACGTCGCCCAAGGCCGGGACCGCCGGCCATTTCCGCAACGTGAGCTGGCCCGGCAGCGAGGCGCGCCAGGGTAAGGTCGTGGACCTCGGTGGCGGCCCGCGCAACGACAAGCTGGAGAACGCGGTGACTTACTTCTTCCACGGCTACCCGGCTGCGGGGGACGTGACGAAGGTGATGAGCACGAAGTTCCCGGCAGCGGCGAGCGCGGAGTTTGCGAGCGTGGAGAAGTTCACCGGCAAGGACGTGCGCGCGGCGAAGGCGACGCGGGTCGAGTTCCCGCAACTGCTCGCGCCCGTGGACGACCTGCCGCCCGCGACGGTCATCATCTCCGCCCGCAAGCAGCCCGACGGCAAGCTCCTCGTGCGCGGCGTGACGCACGACAATGGCGAGGTCGCCGACGTGACGGTGAACGGCCAGCGCGCGAAAATCCTGACGCAGCACGCCGGCGTTGCGGACTGGGAAATCTCTTTGCCCGCCGCGAAGGAGCTCACCGCCACCGCCCGCGACCGCGCCGGGAATGCGGAGCGCAACGGGCACAAGCTCACGGTGCCTTGAGCACGGCACGCCTTTTCGTGCCGGCGACTTGCAGTCGCCGTCGGTGGCTTCTGAACGGTTCGGACGACGGCTGCAAGCCGCCGGCACGGGCCGAAAGCGGCGTCGCCGTTGCGCTCTGCCGCCGCACTCCGTAACGCTATGAATCGCCGCACGTTTCTCTCCACCGCCGCCTCCACCGCTGCCGCGCTCACGTCGCTCGCCGCCGTGCCCCGCCCGCCGGTCGTGGACACGCACACGCACTGCTTCGCCGGCAAGGCGGACGCGCGTTTCCCCTATCATCCGCGCGGCACATACCAGCCGGAAAATCCCACCTCACCGGAGTTCCTCCTGAAACTCATGGACGGCGCGGGCGTGGACTTCGCCATCGTGGTCCATCCCGAGCCGTATCAGGACGACCACCGCTATCTCGAACACTGCCTCGCCGTGGGCAAGGGTCGGCTCAAGGGCACGCTGCTGGTCTTCTGCGACCGCCCCGGCTCGATGGAGAAACTCCCCGACCTCGCCAAGCGCCTACCCGTCGTGACTGCGCGCATCCACGCCTTCCAAGCCGACCGCCTGCCGCCCTTCGGCAAGCCCGCGCTGCGGCAGCTTTGGCAGCTCGCCAGCGACCACGGGCTGGCGGTGCAACTCCACTTCGAGCCGAGCCATGCGGCGGGCTTCGAGCCGCTCATCCGCGAGTTCAAGCAGACGCGCGTCATCGTGGATCACCTGGGCCGGCCGTTTCAGGGCACGGCGGAGGACAACGACCGCGTGGTGCGCTGGGCGGACTTTCCGAACGTGGTGATGAAGCTCTCTTCCTTCCCGACGCGAGAGGCGAAGGAAGCAGCGGAACTGCCCGCCGTCCTCCGCAAGCTGGCCGCTGCCTACGGGGCGGACCGGCTCATCTACGGCGGCGGCTTCGAGGAAAAGGCCACGCCCGAAAGCTACCGCGCCGAACGTGAGCGCACCGCCGCGCTGCTGGACTTCCTCCCGCCCGCCGCCCGCGCGCAGGTGCTAGGCGGGAACGCGGCGAAGTGGTTTGGGTTCAAGGCCGCTTGAAGCGCCGTCCGTGGAGTGCGGCGGGACAAGACGGCGATTGCAAATCGCCGGCACGAGGCACTACTTCCCCGCGATGCAGAAGAGGTGTTTCTCCCCGCGCAGCAGGAGGCGGTTGGCCACCGGCACGGGGGAGGCGATGACGCGTTCGCCCAGGTTGTTTTCAGCGAGCAACTCGAATTTCCCCTCCGCACTGCAAACGAAGACAACCCCGTCTTCGCGCGCGGCATACAGCTTCCCGTCGGCAAAGCTGGGCGAAGAATAAAAATTCGCCCCGCTCTTGGGCAGCGCGCCGGACCAAAGCGTCTTGCCCGTGGCCGGCTCGACGCACTCGACTTCGCCACGGTCACGGACCAGATAGACCTTGCCCGCGTGCTCCGCCGGCGAGGGCACGAACGTCCCGGTGTCCTTCCGCGTCCACACGCGGTGCGACGCCGTCACGTCCCCGCTGCCGCCGAGCCGGATGCCGTGCAGCCGCGAGCCGCGTCCGTAGGGCACGATGGCCAGGTCGCCCGCGAGGACGAAGGAGGACACGGCCACCCAGTTGCGCGAGCCCTCGGGATTGAAGTCGCCGCAGGACCAGAGAAGTTTCCCATCCGCTGCGGCGTGGGCGGTGAGATGCTCCGCGCCCCAGACCAGCAGCGCCTCGCGGCCCGCATGGCGCGTGACGATGGGGGTGGCGTAACTGTGGTCGCCCTCGGTCGGCGTCACGTAGTTGCGGGAGATTTTCCAGTGTTGCGCGCCGGTGGCCTTGTCGAAGGCCGCCATCCACGACTCGCCGTTGTGCATGAGCGTCACGACCACATCGCGCTCGGTGAGCACGGGCGAAGTGCCGTAGTCCCAGTAGAGCGTGTCCTTGCCGAAGCGCTCGGTGAGGTTCGCCTGCCAACGGACCTTCCCCGCAAAGTCCACCGCCGCGAGCTGGCCGCTCTTGAAGTAGGTGAACACCGACTGGCCGTCCGTGACGGGCGAGGAGTTGCAGCCGGAGCCGTTGCGGTGCTTGCCGGGCTTCTCCGCGCCGAGGGTGGTCTGCCAGAGCGGCTTGCCGTTCCAATCGAAGGCCAGCAGCGCGTCCTTCCCCTCGACGGGCGCGGTGAGATAGATCCGCTGGTTCCAGACGATGGGCGTGGAGCAGCCCTTGCCGGGGAGCGGAATCTTCCAGAGCCAGCCGGAGTCGGCATCGAACTTCACCGGGTAGGAGCCGGTGCCGGTGCTGCCGTTGTCCTGCGGGCCGCGCCAGCGGGGCCAGTCCGAGTCGGCGGCAAAGGTGACGGTGGCGGTGAACGCGAGAGCGGCGGCAAGGAGGCGCATGGCGGGTATGGACGGCGCTACGGCACGGAACATTCTCAATTGAGACCGAACTCCGAAATGGAATGGCCGCGAAAGGGCACAAAGAGCGCAAAGCCAAGCCGCTCGCAGGCGGACGGGCTGGGTCGCCATAGTCCCGGTCCCAGTCAGCTCCACCTCGACCGCTTTGTGCTCTTTGCGCCCTTTCGTGGCTCAACTCCGGAGTTCGGGTTGAGCGGCTGGAAAATAGGCACGCGAGAACCAAACCGGCGTCCGTTCAGCAGTCTTGAAGCTTCGAGAGAGGTGAAACCCCAGCCGTTTGACTGCCTTGAAGCTTCGAGACGAGCGAAAGGTCAAGGAATCAGCAGTCTTGAGGCTTCGAGAGAGGTGAACTGGCACGGTTTCTGTAGTCTCGAAGCCTCAAGACAGGTGAAAACGCGTCGTTTTGGCTGTCTCGAAGGGTGCGCGACGCTGAAACAACGTGCTTTTGACCCTACATAACGTAGCTAAACACCTTTCCTTAAAATTGTTACACCGGATTCAACCAGTCGCCAGCTCACCCCACGGGGCCGGGTCGTGTTTCACCACCTCGTAATTGGCATCGAGTTCCGGTTGGAGCAGGAGGAGGGCGGCGATGCGGCGGGCCATGTGGGTGACTTCGCGGGCCTCGTCCGGCGTGAGCGCGCGGCCCAGCAGGGCGTGCTCGCGGTAACTGAGCCACTTCTTCATCACCTGATAGCCGCCGAGGGTGAAGTCCCAGACCCGCTCCGGCACGTTGCGCCAGCAGGCGGTGGCGTTGAGGAAGATGTCGTGGGTGGCGGGACCGAGCAGGTAGGGCGCGGTGTCCTCACCGCGCCGGCGAGGTTCCGGGGCGTCCGGGTGGTCGGCGGCGGGCTGAGGACAGCCCGCCCTACCCAGCGCCTCCGCCTCCTCCGCCGTGTAGCCGCGCGTCTCGAGTTTGCCTCTGCCGGGCATGGTCACGCCGCCCTGCCCCGCGTGGCCCCAGCCGACGGTGAGGGAAAGGTTCAAGCTCTCGTTCGTCAGGCGCGAGGGAACCGCAATCTTCACCAACTCGGGGCGGACCTTCCCAGCGGTCACACCGATGACGGGCGTTTCCGTGTCGAGCAAGGCGGCGACTTGGCGGCCCAACTCGGCGGAGGCCAGCAACGCCTCGCGCGACTTGGGCAACGGCACACGCGGCCAGTCTTGCCGCAAGGCCCCGGAGTTCTCGGCGCGGTAAGCCGGCGCGTGGAGCACTGCGAGCGTGTGGTAGAACAACGCCTCCGGCTGGTTGCCCAGACGGAGTGAGGCCAGATACTCCCCAGCCGCGTCGCTCAAATTGGCTTTCGGCTGGTCGCTGTCGTGCCGCTCGAAGAGCGAGGACGGGTCGGGGTTGGGCTTCAGCAGCAGCGGGAAGAAACTTGAACGTCCATTGCCGAAACTATCTGCCAACAAGGCCGTGCAATAGCCTCTACTCCAGTCGTGCAGAACTTGGCGCTGCCGTGCCTCAATCCATACGTTCCCTTTGAAAACTTGGAGGCGATAATCGGTGCGCTTTTCGTCCAGCAGTTTCGTTTCTGGTTCCCAATACAACCAGCGGACATCCATCGGGCGATAACAGAAGCGGATGACGTTGTCCGGGAGGTAACCACGGCTACAAAGGTAATCACGAACCGCCTTTGCATTGAATCGTCCGGTGTTTTCCGCCAGCCCAGGCGCGACCCGGCGTATCTCCTCAAGACTTACTGCGGGGTTGAAATACACACGGAGCCGCTTCTCAAGCGACGACCTATCAAAATCAACCAGCTCTGCATCTCTGCCGCTCGTCACGCCGGGGAAGGAGACGGGGAACAGCTCCGGCAGCAGCGGCCACGTGAAAAAGGCGGCGGTGGTTTTCGTGGGCAGGAAGGGCAGGCCCACGGCCACCGGCGGCTTCAACGTCTCGTAGAGTTTGGGCTGGCCCAGCGTCGCCAACAGCTCCGCGCGCTTGGCCTTGCCCCACAGGTGGCGGAAGTGGATGACGTTCGTCATGGAGGACAAGCCGCCGGTGGGTGGTGGCACGTTTTCTCCCTCACCCCGGCCCTCTCCCGCTGGGAGAGGGAGAATGGCAGTCCGCGCCGGGTTTGGGGCGACGCTCTCCTTGGCAGAAGCAACGGCGTCCGGTGCTGGGTTGGAGCCGACGCGCTGGGTTTTACGGCGCGCGCCCGTGGCGGTCCCCTCTCCCAGCGGGAGAGGGCTAGGGTGAGGGAGAACGGCTCCCTTGCTCGATGACTGTCCAGATTTACCCGCCCCCCGCTTCACCAGCGTCGCTATCGCCGTGCCCACTTGGATGCCCTCGCGGTTGTGCTCGGTGGAGAAGACGCTGGGGTCGGGTGCGCCCTCGGGCGTGAGCTTGCCGGTCTTGTATTTGTCGCCGTTGAGGCAATCCACCGTGATGCCGTCGAACACCTCCAGATACCGCTCGCGCATTCCGGTGAAGGAGAGTCCGTCCAGCCACGAGTAGTTCGAGATGAAGCAGACGACACCCTCGCCGGACTTCTCCACGATGCGCCGCTCCGCCATGCGGAAGAAGCGGACGTAAAGGTCGTTCAAGCCCTGGCCCTGCGGCGCGGGGGCATGCTTCGTCGTGCGATAGGCGGTGCTCAGGTCGCGCTCCTCCTCCACGGCCAGGCCCGCGTAGCCGTTGTAGGGCGGGTTGCCGAGGATGACGATGATGCGCTTCTGCTGCTTGATTTCGTCGGCCGCCTCCTTCTCCTGCCGGAACTCAGGAATGGTGAAGGTGAGCTGCCGCTTGGCTTCCTCGGTGGGCGGTTCCCAGCCGGTGAGCGCGTTGGTGAGGTAGATGGCGGCGCGTTCGTTCTTCGCGTCGTCCAGCGGCTGCCCGAGGTTTTGCAGGACGAGGCCGAGTTGCAGATGCGCGACGACGAAGGGCGCGGGCAGGAGTTCAAAGCCGAAGATGCGCTCTTGCGCGGCCTTCTTCACGTCGGCAGCGGCGAGCACGCCTTCGCCACGCTCGGTCAGGGTTTCGTGAATCTTCCGCAGCACCTCCACGACATACGCGCCGGTGCCGCAGCAGGGGTCGAGAACGAAGACGCGCGGGTCGGCCAAGCCGTCGGGGATGTCCAGCTCCTCGCGCAGCACGGTGTCCACGCGGGCGACCATGTATTCGACAATCTCCGGCGGGGTATACCAGACGCCCAGCTCCTTGCGCAGCGCGGGGTCGAAGGCTTCGAGGAACGGCTCGTAGAAATACTGGACGGCGTGGGTCTCGACGAACTGCTCGAAGAAGGCGGGGCGGTCCACGCGGTTGAGCGCGGCGGCGGTCCAGTCGAGCGATTCGACCAAACCAAGCGGCCTGAGCTTGTTCGGGTCGGCAACTTGATGGAACAGCGCCTTGATCATCGGCACATGAAGCGTCCACCCGGCGGCCTTCCAATCGAAGGCGTCCTTGCGCGCCGGGTTTTCCTTGTGCCACAGCACCCAGGCGGAGAAGACGCCGTAGAAGAGGGTCTGCACCAGCGTGGAGCGGAAGAAGTGCTCGCCCTTGTCCGCCTCGAACTTCATGCCCAGCGCCTCCTCCAGCGCGGTGCGGACGGCGGTGAGCGCGGGGAGGTCGCCCGCCGCCTCCACGCGGGCGCGGGCATCGCGCGCGTAGCTGGCGAGGAAGAAGGCGACGTCCTTGGGGTTGTTCAGCGGCGCGGCGTGGAGCAGCACGCGCTTGAGGTATTCGGAGCAGCGTTCGCCGAGCGCGTCCGCCGTCTTGCGCGGGTGCGCGGCGGCGGTCCAGAAGGCGGTTTCGCTGTCGGCGAGGCGGAAGGATTCCAAACGGAGCGTCGCGCCGCCGGGGCCGCGCTTGAGCAGCCGGAAATCGCGGTAGTTGGTGACGAGCACCTGGCCGTAGTGGGCGAGGTAGTCTTTGACTTGTGGCGACTCGATGAACGCGTCGAGTTCCTCGCCTGCGCCCTTCACTTCGATGACGCCACGCGCGGGGTTCGGCACGCCCAGCAACGGCTTCTCCTCATCCGAGTGCTTGAGCTGGTCGGGTGTGAAGAGGCCGCCATCGGGGATGCCCGCGCCGCTGTTCCGGGGATGAATGATGCAGCGGACCTTGGGCTTGAGCGTCTGGCCAATGGTCGTGAGGAGCGTGGCCAGCGCGGGATAACCGGACGTTTCCCTGGTCGCCCCGCGCAAGGTGGCGAGTTCTGACAGGTAGCTTTCCAGCGGTGGGGTCATGGGCGTGGCGCGCGGCGCATATTTTGAACGGTCTTCGGGATGGCTTGGACGGTTTTGAGGTTGTTGGTTTTCCCGATTCGCGTCGAGCGGTTTTGTGGAGATGGGGCTTGCAGGCTAATTGCGAGGTTCTAACCTGCCGCCGTTCACTGAAGCGAAAACCCAACCAGAGAAAAAACCATCATGCCCAACGAAGCCTCCCTGGCCGAAATCGAGACCGCCGAACTCATCCTGGCCGTGGACGACGGTCGCGCGCCCACGGAGACGTTCAAGCTGCCGGCCTACTTGCGCGCGTTGGTCGTCGCCCGGCTGGCGGACCTCCGCACCAAGGACGCTGCCACGCTCATCACGGAGGGCGGTCGCGCCGGAGCGCAAATCAACGTCCGCACCGCGTTGGACACGCTCAACACGCTGTTGCACGACGGCTACAACTTCATCAAGGGACTGCCCAGCTACACCATCACGGCAGCGGATCGCATCACGGTCTTCACTTCTTATGGCTGGGTGAGTGGCGAGCTGGGTGAGTTCTCGGACACGCGGGTCGAGTCGCTGGCGCGGCAGGCGGCGGATGCCACGCCGGGCATCGCCAACGCGGCGCACCGTTATCCCTCCGCGCTGCTGGACCTCATCGCGGCGCAGCTCGTCATCGTGAACCTGCACCAGACGGCGGCCACGGGCGGCACGGCGCAGTCGGCGACGGGCGCACGGGACCTCGCGAAGGATCTGCTGCAAACGGTCAATGACCGCGTGCGGTTCCACTATTGCGCGTCCTCGGACGAAGAGGACCAGACGCCGGAACTGGCGAAAATCGGCAAGCAGGCGCGTCGCGACCGGGGCCAGGCGTCCGGGCCAGTGCCGGGCGCACCGGGCGCAGCGACGTTCGACGCGACCACGAAAACACTGTCGGTGCCAGCGATGCCGGCGGGGGCGACGACCTTGCGCGCGTATCGGAAGGCGGCAGGTGCGGTGGCGGAGCTGGCGGGCACGTCCACGGGCACGACGGTTTCGGTGGTCGGCTCAGGGCCGTTGACGGTGGGTGTGACTTACGAGCTATGGGTGGCGGGGCACAACTCCGATGGCGACGGGCCGGAGAGCAATCATGTGAGCCACACGGCGTAGGGAAGCTGAGGGTTGAGAGTTGAGAGAACGGCGGCGCGGGCGGGCGGCTTGGCTGCCTGACAATCAAACACCGTCGCGCTTAACGGTAACTGAAGTCCGGGGATTGGTGGTGGGCGCGCTATCCTGTTCCGTCCCGTTCGGCAGCCGGTGGGGTTGGTGGTGTTTGCTACGTTGAGCGGGCCTCCCTTGGGTTTGGGGCTGGGGGCTTCGCACTTCGCCCATTTCATCGAAAGCAAAGGAGAATTATTTTTCCGTGCCGCCCAGTGGCCTTTCGTGGCTAGACTCCTCGGAGTATGGCGTTCGTTTATCCCAAGCAATACGATGTGATCGTGGTCGGGGCCGGGCACGCGGGCGTGGAGGCCGCGCTGGCGGCGGCGCGCATGGGCGCGCAGACACTGTTGCTCACGATCAACCTAGACACTATTGGGCAGATGTCCTGCAACCCGGCCATCGGCGGCCTGGCGAAGGGACACCTTGCCCGGGAGATTGACGCCCTTGGTGGCGAGATGGGGCGCACGACGGACATGACCGGCCTCCAGTTCCGAATGCTCAATGCATCGAAAGGAGCGAGCGTCCGAGCACCCCGAGCGCAGTGCGACAAGAAGGCTTACCAGTTCAGGCTCAAGTGGTTATGTGAACGGCAAGCGAATCTGGATTGTAAACAAGGCCAGACCACTAAGTTGCTCCATCGCGACGGTGATGTGACCGGCGTGGAGACGACGCTTGAGGTGCAATATGTTGGTCGGACGGTAGTTATAACGACTGGGACATTTCTGCGGGGTCTGATGCATGTCGGCGCGAACCAGCAGTCCGGAGGGCGAGCGGGAGAGGCAGCGGCGATGGGACTTTCTGCTTCGTTGAAGGAGATGGGGATTGAGCTGGGAAGGTTGAAAACAGGGACGCCGCCGCGATTAGTCAGGAGTTCTATTGATTTCACGAAGACGGAGATTCAACCCGGTGACGAGCCCGTGCCGTGGTTTTCGTTTTGGAAGGATGACCTCTGGAGCGACCCTTTGTTCCACATGGAACAGGATAAGGGTCGAAGTATGCAGAATTCCGTGTTCCGTGTTCAGTCTGGCGACCCACTGAACACTAGCACCTACCCGCCCGGCTCGATTTTGTCACAGGCTGGTGGGCAACTGCCCTGCCATATCACTTGGACGACACCGCGCACTGCCGAGATTATCCGGGCCAATATCCACAAGTCACCCATGTATTCCGGGGTCATTGAGGGGGTTGGACCAAGGTATTGCCCGAGCATCGAGGACAAGATCGTGAAATTCCCGGAGAAGGAGCGGCAACAGATATTCCTCGAACCGGAGGGCATCGCGACAGATGAGATTTACGTGAACGGCTTCTCCACCTGCCTCCCCTTCGAGGTGCAATACGAACTGGTTCGCAGTATTATCGGCTGCGAGCACGCGGAAATCATGCGGCCTGCCTATGCCGTGGAGTATGATTTTGCGTTTCCCACGCAGTTGCACCCCAACTTGGAGACGAAGGTGTGCCGAAA
>JAYTIO010000686.1:0-15373 GCA_043731805.1 Pedosphaera sp.
GCACCGTGTTCTCCGCCGCCCGGCAACTGCTCACACCCGTGCAACTGGCAGTGCAGCAGGAGCTGCCGCGTGCGCTCGCCGCCGCCGACCCGGGGCAACTACGCCAGCTCTACCGTTTCAGTGAAGTCGTTGCCCTCGCTGGCGGCAGCGCGCTGATTGCCGGGGTCGCGCTGCTGAGTCCATGGCTGATGCAGCTGTGGCTGCACGGGCGCATCGAGCCATCCCCCGTGCTGCTGGCGCTGATGGCGACGGTCAGTCTGGCGACGGTGCTCAAGGACAACCGCAACGCGTTGCCACTCGCCACGAACCGCCACGAGCGCGCGTCCCTGCTGGTCGCGGGGGGCTATCTCGCGATGAGCGTGGGGGGCTTCTGGCTCGCGCAAGTCTGGCGTGAACCCGGGCTGCTCGTCGCGTGGCTCGTCACCGAACTCACGCTGGCCGTCCTCTTGCAACGGCAAAACTTCCATCAGTTCGGCTGGGGCCAGCCGTCGCTGCCGCTGGTGCCGGTGGGCCTGACGCTGGGCATTGGCTCGGTCACGCTCCTCGCCCTGACGGGGTGCGACGGTGCGCCGCTGCTCGTCCGCATCGCTTGTGCAGTGCTGCTCGCCGTCGTGGCCGGGGTCGTCGCGCTGACGCTGCTGGGCGAAGGCATCGTCAAGCCCACGCAACGCGCCCTGACCGCGCTCCACCTTTGCCGACAGGAGAGCTGAATGCGCGTCGTGCAATCCTGCCACGGGAAATTCCACCACTTCGACCTCGCGCGGCAGCTGCACCAGCGCGGTGCGCTGGAGTGCATCTTCACGGGTTACCCGCGTTGGAAATTGCGCGACGAAGAGCTGCCCGCCGACAAGGTCCGCACCTTCCCCTGGCTGCCGAGCCTCTACATGGCGCGCGGGCGCGTCGGCCTCACCCACGCCGCGCTTGGCCAGCAATTGGCCTGGTGCGTCCGCCAGTCGCACGACTGGTTTGTGCGGCGCAACCTCCCCGAGTGCGATGTGTTCGTCGGCATCTCTGGCGTTGCCCTGACCTCGGGCCGACGCGCCCAGTCGCGCGGCGCGAAATACATTTGTGACCGTGGCTCGGCGCACATCGCCGCGCACGACCGGTTGCTTCGCGAGGAATTTGCCAAGCGCGGTGCGCCCTACGAAGCCGTGGACCCGCGCGACCGCGAACGTGAGGAGGCCGAGTATGCGGCGGCTGACATCGTCACCGTGCCTTCATCCTTTGCCCAACGCACCTTTGCCAACGAAGGCGTGCCGCTCCAGAAACTGCGGCGCGTGGCCTACGGCATGGACCTAGCGCGCTTTCAACGCGTGGCCCAGCCACCGGCGGACAAGTTCGTCGTGCTCTTCGTCGGCGCAATTTCGTTCAACAAAGGTGTTCCCTACCTGCTCGAGGCGTTCGCCGGCCTGAAGCATCCGCGCAAGGAGTTGGCCCTCATCGGCGTGATGGCTCCGGAGATGGCAGTGTTCTCTCAGGGCAAACAATTTCCCGGTGTCACCTTCGCCGGCCATCAGCCCCAGAGCGAGTTGCCGCAGTGGATGAGCCGCAGTCACGTGCTGGTGCTGCCGAGTCTGAGCGACGGCTTCGGCTTGGTCATGGGCCAGGCGATGGCGTGCGGTTGCCCGGTGATTGCCTCCGAGAACTCCGGCGGGCCGGACCTCATCGAGCCGGGCGTTAACGGCTTCGTCATCCCTGCCGGCCAGAGCGAGTCGCTCCGTGAGCGCCTCCAGCAACTCGCCGACGACGCGCCGCTCCAGCAGTCCCTGGCCGAGCACGCCTTGGCGCGCGCGCGGGAGCTAGGTGGCTGGGACACTTACGGGCGCGAGTATTTTGAAATCTGCCGCCGCTTGCACGAAGGCCATGCTGCTGATTCTTGAATCCCATCCCATTCAGTATCGCGTGCCCGTTTACCAGTGCATGGAACGGCTGCGGGCGGGCGCGTGCAAAGTCGTCTTCGGCACCGACGGCGCGGCGCGCGGCCACCACGACCCCGGCTTTGGCCGCGAAGTGAAATGGGATTTGCCGCTGCTGGCTGGCTACGCGTTCGAGGTCTTGCACAACCAAAGCGGCGGCACACTCGACCGCCGCTCCAGCCTGCACGGGAAAGGAGTTTTCGCCCTGCTCCAACGCGAACGGCCGAGCGCCTTGCTGCTCAACGGCCTTGTCTATCACCTCGACTTCGCGGCCTACCTCGGCGCATTGCGCCTGGACATCCCCGTGTGGCTGCGCTCGGAAACGCAAGACTCGGCCTTCGCCCGCGCCCCGTGGAAGTCGGTCCTGCGCCGTGTCTGCTACCAAGCGCTCTATCGCCCGCTGCGGCGCGCGTTCTTCATCGGCGAATTGAACCGGCGGCATCTGCTGCGCCACGGCGTGCGCCCCGAGCGGCTGCGGCCCGCGCGCTACTGCGTGGCCGACCCGTTGCGTGACGTGACGTCCTCGGACAAGGAGCAGCGCCGCCGTGCAGTCCGTCAGCGGTTGGGTCTCCGCGAGCTCGAAGTCGCCGTGGCCTTCTTTGGCAAACTCATCCCGAAGAAGCAGCCGGACCTGCTGTTCGCGGCGCTCGGACATTTGCCAGCCGCGTTGCGTCAGCGGGTTCGACTGTTGTTCGTCGGCTCCGGGGAAATGGAGGCGGAACTGCGGACTAGCGGGCCGAACGCGATTTTCACTGGCTTCATCAACCAGAGCGAACTCGCCGACTACTACCTCGCCGCCGACATCGTCGTGCTGCCCTCGCGGCGCATGGGCGAAACCTGGGGCCTCGTCGTGAACGAAGCGTTGCAAGCCGGCTGCTCGGTGACGGTTTCCGATGCCGTCGGTTGCGCCGAAGAATTCAAGTCGTGGGAGCGCGTGCGAGTGTTTCCCGCCGGGGACGCAACCCAACTCGCGCAGTGCCTGGCCAGTCTGGCGTCCCTGCCACGGGAGTTCGAGTGGTGCCGCTCCCGGCTGGCCGACTACAGCATTGAGGCGGCGGCGCGTGCCCTCTTGGAGCCATGAACATCCTCTTTCTTGGCGATGACGAACCGCACTCCAGCGCCCGCCAGCGCGCGCAGGCCTTGGCCCGCTGCGGCCACTGCGTGCGTCACCTCAATCCAGTGCGCTCGCTGTCGCCTTCGCGCGTGCTTGGCAAAATCCACTACCTGACTGGCTACGCGTTCGCCGCAGCGGGCATCTCGCGGCAGGTGTGCCGACAAATTGCCGGCGAGCGCTTCGACCTAGCGTGGGTGGATGGCGGCGCGACCGTCAGCCGGGAGTTGGTCCTGGCGCTCCGCCAACAGTGTGGGCGCGTGGTGAATTACAACCTCGACGACCCGACCGGCCAACGCGACGGCAACTTCTGGCGCACGTTCAAGCAAGCGTTGCCAGCCTACGATTTGTCCGTCGTGGTGCGCGACGAAAGCGCCGCAGAATTCCTCGCAGCGGGTGCGCGCAAGGTCCGCCAAGTCTATCGCGGTTACGACGAGGTGGCGCACGCGGCGAGCCCGGTCGCTCCAGCCGACGAGGCGAAGTGGCGCGCCGCTGTCGTGTTCGTCGGCACCTGGATGCCGGAGCGCGGCGGCTTCATGGCGCAACTGGTGCGCGCGGGCGTGCCGCTCGCCATCTACGGAAACCGCTGGGAGAAGGCTCCCGAGTGGAACGTGCTGCGGCCCGCGTGGCGCGGCCCCGGCGTGCTGGGAGCCGACTACGTGAAGGCCATTCAATACGCGCAGATCAGCCTCGGCCTGGTCTCGCGCGGCAACCGGGATTTGCACACGCAGCGCAGCGCGGAGATCCCCTTCATCGGCGGTTTGTTGTGTGCCGAGCGGACGCGGGAGCACTTAGCGATGTATCGCGACGGGGTTGAAGCCGTGTTTTGGCGCGATGCCGAGGAGTGTGCGCAGAAGTGTCAGTGGCTCTTAGCGAACCCGTCCGTTCGCCACGCCATCGTCGGCGCCGGGCAACAACGCGCACGCGAACTTGGCCTGGCAAACGAGGCCACCGTGACCCGTATCCTAGAGCACCTCGCGGACGTTTTCCCCGCTGCTTCGACCAGAAAGGCCGTGTTGTGCAACTGAAAATCCCCATTCCTCGCTTCGTGCGGTTGGATTGGGCGCTCGGTTTTGCGTCGCTCGTGTTGGTGCTGCAAGTGGCCAGCGGCACGACTCCGCTGTTTGCCGAGTTGGTGTTCATCTTCACCATGCTGCTGGCCGGCACGGTGAACCTGCTGGGCGGACTCCACACGGTGTCCGGCTTCTGCGTCGCCGTGTTCGGCCTCAAGACCGTCGTGGTCAGCCAGTTTGCCAAGGTTTGCTACTGGGAGCCGGCGCACCTCGAACTCAGCGAGCCGGTGACGAGCATGCTGGTGCTGGTGTGCGGCCTTGCGGGCATTGCCGTCGCGGCCTGGCTGACGCGCCCCTTCACCGTGAAGCAGCCGCTGCTCACCGCGTTCCAGGACGAGGAGTCACTGCGCGTGGCGGCGTGGCTCACCGCCGGTCTGGGATTCGTGAGCATGGTGGGCATGATGGCGGTCGGGGCGGAGGACGGGATGATTCGCGTCGGCGGCGTGGCGGGAATATTGCGGCAACTTTCCTTCACTATGAAGCTGGCCGTGGTCTTCACCACCGCGCACTGCCTCGTGCGCAGCGGTGGACGCCAGGCCATCAACTGGCTCAACACCTCCGCGATGGGCACGATGTTCGTGTTCGGCCTGCTGACCGCGAGCAAGCAGATGATGTTCGAGCCGCCGCTGTTGTTCGCGGTGACGGCCGTGGCCTTCGGCTTCACCTTCCGGGCGTCGCATCTAGCGTCGTTCCTTGCGCTGGGGCTGCTGGCGCAAGTGGTGTTGTTTCCCTTCGCGCAGGTGGCGCGGAATTTTGTCCGTGGCTACGGCCTCGTGCAGTCGGTGGAGCACTCGGCCAGCTTTGTTGCGGCGCTGGTTCGCACCGGCCGACCGCTAGCACACCTCCACGCGGCGGTGGAGGTGGATGAAAATAGTTCGGAAGAAGGGCTGGCCTACTTTCACGGTGCCAGCGGGTTCCTCGAGCGCTTCAGCATGATCAAGGCGGTGGACATCCTCGTGACGGAGACCTTGCGCGACGGCATCTCCGGCTGGGAAACCATCTCGCATGGTTTCCGAATGCTCGTGCCGCGCTTCCTGAATCCCTCCAAGCCGGCCATGAACACGGGCAACTTCCTTGGGCACAAAGCCAAGATGCTCGGCGACAATGACGAGGGCACCCAGGTGTCGTTTGGCTTCATCGCCGACAGTTTCAGCGCCTTCAAGTGGTGGGGTGCGTTCCTCGTGCCGTGTCTGCTGCTCACCGCCTTCGTGCTCGTGTATCGCACGCTGACCGGGCCGCTAGAGCGCAACGTCTGGTGCGCGTTCCTGATGTGCGACTTCCAGCACAGCTTCACCGAGCATCCCATCGCGTCCCTGCTCATCAGCCTGGTGCTGGCCCCGGTGGGCTATTACGGCTTGTTCCAACTCATCTGTTTCACGCGGACCTGGAGTCTGAAGCAACGGCCGTTTCAATTCGGAGACCTCGCTGAAGCGCGTGCCCGAGCGGCTGCGCAACGGCCCTGACCGCATGAAACGGATTCTCATCTATCGGCTGGGCAGCCTAGGAGACACCGTCGTAGCGCTGCCGTGCTTCCATCGGATTCGCCGCCTGTTTCCCGACGCGGAAATCACGGTCCTAACGAACCAACCCGTCGCGGGGGCCGCCCCACCGTTGCAGTCGATCTTGGAAAACACCGGCACGTTCGACTCCGTGCTCGCCTACCCGGTGGGCCTGGGTGGTTGGCGGGCAAAGGTGGCGCTTCGACGCGAGTTGGCGGCGCGGAAGTTTGACTTGGTGGTCTCGCTCGCCAGTGCGCGCGGGCGGGCGAGCAGCGTGCGCGACTGGTTGTTTTTCAAGTCCTGCGGCATTCCGCGGATCCTCGGTGTGCCGTTCAGTCGGCGACAACTGGCTTACCGGCTAGGGCCCGGCCAGACGCAGTTCGAGTGGGAGGCCCAGCGGCTCTTCGCACGGCTGGCTGACTTCGGCCCGGCGTCGCTCGACGATGACGCGCTGTGGGACTTACGCCTGACGCCCGGTGAACGTGCCGAAGCCAGCCGGCTCCTGCGCGAGCACGGCGTCGCGGCTCCGTTCCTGGCACTCGCCGTCGGCACCAAAGTTTCGGCTAAGGACTGGGGCGAAGCGCGTTGGAAACAACTGCTACAGCAACTCGCCGCTCGCTACGCCCGCGTGCCGCTCGTGCTGCTAGGCGGACGCGAAGACGACGCGCGCAACGAACGCCTCGCCGCCGTCTGGCCCGGCCCCCGCGCGAATCTAGCCGGTCGGTGCAGCCCACGCGTGAGCGCGGCGGTGCTCACGGGCGCGCGGCTGTTCGCCGGGCCGGACAGCGGGCCGATGCACCTGGCCGCGTGCCTTGGCGTGCCGTGCGTCATCGTGTTCTCCGCGCGCAGCCTGCCCGGCCAGTGGTATCCGCGCGGCAGCGGTCACACGATTCTGTATCGGCAGGAGCGGTGCTTCGGCTGTGCGCTCGACGAATGCGTCACGCACCAGTTGAAGTGCCTGACATCCATCTCGGTTGGCGAAGTGGAGGCTGCCATTGAGCGACACCTCCACGGCGAACCAGCATCAGCGCGGCAGCCGGAGCGGGGACTTTCTCCCGCCGGTGCCGAGCTGGCGCAGACTTCTGCCCGCTGAACCATGCGCATTCTCCGTGTCATTCGTTCCGTGAACCCCGCTGGCGGCGGGCCGGTGGAGGGCTTGAAACAAGTCTCCGCCGTGCTCGTGAAGCAGGGGCACTGGGTCGAGGTTGCCAGCCTCGACGCGAAGAGCGAACCCGGAGTCGCCGGTTTTCCGCTCCCGCTCCACGCACTCGGGCAGTGCCATGGTGGCTACGGCTACGCCCCGTGCTTTGTGCCCTGGCTCCGGGCGAACGCGGGCGACTTCGACGCGGTTATCGTGGACGGCGTGTGGCAATACCACAGCTTCGGCGTGTGGCGGGCGTTGCACGGCGGGCGCACGCCTTACTTCGTTTATCCGCACGGGATGCTCGACCCTTGGTTCAAGCGGACGTATCCGCTCAAGCATCTCAAGAAATGGCTCTACTGGCCGTGGGCCGAATACCGCGTCTTGCGTGATGCCCGGGCGGTCCTGTTCACCTGCGACAGCGAGCGCGACCTAGCCCGCGAATCCTTCTGGCTCTACCGCTGCCGCGAGCGCGTGGTGAGCTTCGGCACTGCCGACCCTCCGGGCGACGCGCTCAGGGAGCAGGAGCAATTCCTTGCGGCTCACCCGCAACTGCGCGGCCAACGCTTCATTCTCTTCCTCGGGCGCGTGCATGTGAAAAAGGGCGTGGACCTTCTGCTCCGCGCCTTCGCGCAGGCCGGTGAGGTGCGGAACAGAAACGTTCACCTCGTCATCGCCGGCCCTGGCACGCCCGAACTTGTCGCCGAACTCAGAGCCCTTGCCGCGCAACTCGGCGTGGCCGACCGCGTCCACTGGACGGGCTTGCTGCAAGGCGACCTCAAGTGGGGCGCGTTGCGCGCGGCGGATGTGTTCGCCCTGTCGTCGCACCAGGAAAACTTCGGCCTGGCCGTCGTCGAGGCGCTGGGGTGCGCCGTGCCCGTGCTCATTTCCGACAAGGTTAACATCTGCCGGGACATCGAGCGCGACGGCGGTGGCCTGGTGGCGGCGGATGAGTTGCCGGACACGACCGCCATGCTGAATCGCTGGTGCGCCCTCCCGGACGCCGAGCAACAGCGGATGCGCGCCCAGGCCCGAGCGTGCTTTGTGCAGCGCTATGAAATCCGCCGCGTCGCCGACTTGCTGGTGGCTACGTTGCGTGAAAGTGGGGTGACTGGATGAACATCACCGTGGTGCAAGGCGCATTCCTGCCCGTCCCGCCCATCATGGGTGGCGGCGTGGAAAAGGTGTGGTCCGCGCTCACGCAAGAGTTCGTCCGCCGCGGCCACGCGGTCACGCACCTCTCGCGTCGGCATCCGCAACTGCCGGATGCGGAGACGCGCGACGGCGTGCAGCACATGCGGTTGCCGGGCTTCGATTCGCCGCGGGGGATGCTGCGGCGGCAGTGCGAGGATTTCATTTACTCGCTGCGAGCGGTGCGCGCGTTGCCGGACGCGGACATCCTCGTCACGAACACGTTCTGGCTGCCGCTGCTGGTTCGGAAGCCGCGCCACGGCAAACTTTACGTTCACATCGCGCGTTACCCGAAGCGCCAGATGGCGCTGTATCGGCGCGCGGACCGCTTGCAGGCGGTGTCCTATCCCGTGGCCGACGCCGTGCGCGCGCAGGTGCCAGCGCTGGCCGACAAAGTTCGCGCCCTGCCCAACCCGCTGCCGGTCGAGCAGTATCACGTTTCGCCTCAACCAACGGCGGGGCCGCCGGTGATTCTCTACGTCGGGCGCGTGCATCCCGAGAAAGGGCTGGAGCTGCTGGTGCGCGCGTGCGCCCGGCTCTCCGGCGCGCACCAACTGCGCATCGTGGGGCCGTGGCAGACCGAGTTCGGCGGCGGCGGCGAGGCTTACTACCAGCAGTTGCGCTCGCTGGCCGCTCCGGAGCGGGTTTCGTTCACCGGCCCGATTTTCCAAGCGACGGAACTCAACGCCCAGTTCGATGCCGCCACGCTGTTCGTCTATCCGTCGCTCGCCGAGAAAGGCGAAACCTTCGGCTTGGCTCCGCTGGAGGCGATGGCGCGGAGCCGCGTCGCGCTCGTGTCCAACCTCGCGTGTTTCCGGGATTTTCTCCGCGCTGGTGAGAACGGCTTTATCTTCGACCACCGCGCCGCCGACCCCGTGGAAGAGCTCATGCGGAAGATGGCTTCCCTCCTCACCGCGCCCGAGCAACTCGCCGCCCTCGCCCCGCGTGCCTACGCCACGGCGAAGGAATTTGCGCTGCCGCAGGTCGCGACGCGTTACCTCGCTGATTTCCAATCCCTGCTCACCTGATGGAATTCACCACGCACCACCAGTCCTCGCCTTACGTCAGCCCGTGGCCGCTGCGGCTGCGGCTGAAGTTGCTTGCCTGGGAATACTGCTGGTTGCTGCTCTGCGCGTGGACCCCCAAGCCGCTCAACGCCTGGCGGCTGCTCTGGCTCCGGGCGTTCGGCGCGCGGTTGAGCGGCGTGCCGTTCGTCCACCAACGCGCGCGCGTGGCGATGCCTTGGAACTTGGAGCTGCGCCACCGGGCCTGCCTTGGCGACGGGGCGAACGCGTATTCGCTCGGACCCATTTGCATCGAGGAGGACGCCACGGTGGCGCAGGAAGCGTATCTCTGCGCCGGCACGCACGACTTCTCCCACGCAGCGCTACCGCTGCTCACCGCGCCCATCGTCGTGGGGGCGCGGGCGTTTGTGGGCGCGCGGGCGTTCGTGATGCCCGGCGTGACGGTGGGCGCGGATGCGATTGTGGGCGCGTGCTCCGTCGTCACGCGCGATGTCCCGCCGCGCACCATCAACGCGGGCAACCCCTGCAAAGTCCTTCGGCCGCGCGCATGAAGCTCTCGCTCGTCAACGAAGCGCATCCTGACGTGTCCGTGTTGCGGGTCGGGCTCGACCGCTTCTATCAGAACTCCCCGGACTACGGCGCGTTCGTCGCGCCGAGCGACCAATCGAACTGCTGGCGGTTTGTGGTGGAGAAAGTTGAGGCGGTCATTGCGCGCAAGGGTTCCTGTCGCGCGCTGGAAATCGGCGCAGGCCGCACCGGGTTCCGCCAGTTTTGCACCACGCGCAAACTGCACTTCGCCGTCCAGGACGTAACGGCGCTGAACGCGGAGTATCTACGCACTCAAGCGGACGAGGTGTTTATCGGCGACCTCCAGTCCGTCACGGGTCGCTATGATGTCATCTTCAGCACGTTCGTCTTCGAGCACATCACGAACCCACGCGCGGCGCTGGAACGGGCCTGGACGATGGTGGAGTCGGGCGGGGCGCTGTTTGTCTTCTGCCCGCGCTATGACCTGCCGTTCTACCTGCCGCCTTCCTTTGACCACCGGCCTGTGGTCATGCGCTGGTTGACGGCGCTGTTCTTGTTCGGACGTCGCGTGTGGACGTGGCTCGGCGGCTCGCCTGCCTTTCTGATTGCGACGGACCCGTCCGTGTTCCATCGCGAGTGGGCGCGGGACCGCGACGCGATTCACCTCGTATCGCTGTTCGACGTGGCGGCCTTTGCGCGCGGGCGGGGGCGGCTCCGGCGGTTCACGCTGGCGAGCGGCAGCGTGAAGGACTGGGTCGTGAAAAATTGGCTGCAAGTGAACGCGGTCATCGAGAAGCCAGACGAGGACTTGCCCACCCCTCGAACATCATGAAAGGAAACGCCTTTACCAAACTCGGGCGCTTGTTCGCCCACCTAGCCACGCATCCGCGCCACGTCGGCGCGTATCTCACGCGCGGGCCGTTGTGCCGCCGCAGTCCGCTGGAACTGGGCGTGCCGTGGTTTGCCCAGTCCGCCATCGAGTTTCTGGAGGGTCACGTCACGAAGACTATGCACGTCTTCGAGTATGGCTCGGGCGGCTCGACGGTCTTCTTCGCGCGGCGGGCGGCGACGGTCCTTTCCACCGAGGACAACGTCGGTTGGCTGCAACGGGTGCAGCAGACGGTGGCGCAGGAGAAGTTGTTGAACGTCCGGCTACAGCACCATCCCTACGACTTCCACCACGCGGACGACTTTGCGCAATCGGCCTACCTGCGCTCGCTGCCAGGTGCGCTGTTGGACATCATCGTCGTGGATGGCATGGAAGAGACCACGCCGGTGCGACCGCAGTGTTTTCGCCACGCCGAGCCGCGCATCAAGCCCGGCGGCATCATCATTGTGGACGACTCGTGGCGTTACCTGGAGTTGCGCACGAGTCATCGGGCCAAGTCCTGGCGTGAGTTTCGCAGCACCGGCCCGTGCCGTCCGGGCGTTACTTCCACGGACATCTATTTCTACTGACTACCTTGTCTCGCCATGATTTCCGTCCTCATTTTCACGAAGAACGAGCAGCAAGACCTGCCCGCCTGCCTGGCTTCGGTCGCGTGGTGCAACGACGTCCATGTGCTGGACTCCTTCAGCAACGACCGGACCGTGGAGTTGGCTCGCGACGCCGGGGCGCGCGTGACGCAGCGGACGTTCGACAACTGGGCCGCGCACCAGAACTTCGCTGCCCGCGAGTTGCCGTTCAAACACCCGTGGGTGCTGCACCTGGACGCGGACGAACGCGTGCCGGCGAAACTCGTGGCGGAATTGCGGCGACTCGACGCCAACGACCCGCGTGCGGCCTATCGCATCCGCCGGCGCGACTTTTTCTTCGATGGGGCTTGGTTGAAATACGTGCAGGTCACGCCGTGGTATGTGCGGTTGTTTCGGCCCGGCAAGATTCGTTACGAGCGGCTCGTGCATCAGGTGGCGGTGGTGGATGGCGAAACCGGCGAGCTGAAGGAGCCGTTCGACCACTACCCGTTCAGCAAAGGCATCGGCTTCTGGCTCGAACGGCACATCCGCTACGCCGCGGTGGAGGCGAGCATGCTCGTGCAGCACAACCGCGAACCCGGCTCGTGGAAGACCGCGTTATTTGGCGCTGATTTCCACCAACGCCGCCAGCACCAGAAGCGGCTGTTCTATCAGATGCCTTGCCGCCCGCTGGTGAAGTTCCTGTATCTGCTGCTTTGGCGACGCGCGTTTCTGGATGGCCGGGCTGGGCTGGCGTATGCGCTGCTGATGGCGATTTACGAATACTTCATCGTCCTCCACACCCGTGAACTCCAACTGGCTCAGAGCCGAACTGGCACCCGATGAAAGTCACGGTCTGGGGCATCAACTACGCGCCGGAGCTGACGGGCATCGCGCCTTACAACGCGGCGCTCTGCGAGTATCTGCAACGGCAGGGGCACACGGTGCGGATGGTGACGAGCTTCCCGTATTATCCGGCTTGGAAGAAGCAGCCGGACGACGCGGGCCGGCTGTTCCGCACAGACGAGGGGAATGGGGTAACGGTGCATCGCTGCTGGCACTACGTTCCGCGTCGCCCCGGCACACTGAAACGCATCCTGCACGAGGCTAGCTTTGTGGGTAGCTCGTTGCTCCGGCTGTTGTGCTTGCCGCGAGCTGACGTGCTCGTCGTGGTATCGCCGCCACTGCTCCTCGGGGCGGCGGCGTGGCTGCTCACGCGAGTGAAGCTCGCGCCCGTGGTCTTCCATGTGCAGGACATGCAGCCGGACGCGGCGCTGGGGCTGGGGATGCTCAAGCCCGGCCGGTTCATGCGGCTGCTCTACGCGCTGGAGGCGTTCGCCTACGCGCGGGCCGCGCGCGTGTCGGCCATCAGCCGGGGGATGCTCGCGGCGATGGCGGGCAAAGGCGTCCCGGCTGAAAAACTGATTTACTTCCCCAACGGCGTGTCGCTGCCGGACGCGCGGCCCGAGCCGGGTTGCTTCCGCGCGCGGCATGGGTTGCGGGCGGAGGATTTCGTGGCGGTCTACTCGGGCAACCTCGGGGTGAAGCAGGGGCTGGAGGTGTTGATCGAGGCGGCCGCGCGGGTGACGAATCCCCGATTACAGATCGTGATCTGCGGCGACGGCGCGATGCGGCCACAGTTGGAGGATCGGGTGCGGGAGCTGAAGCTGGGCAACGTCCGGCTGCTGCCCTTGCAGAGCGAGCCGCACTATCTGGAGATGCTGGCGGATGCGGACCTCACGCTTGTCACGCAACAGCGCGGCTCGGGAGCGTTCTTCTTTCCGAGCAAGCTGCTGCGGAGTCTCGCGCTGGCCCGGCCGGTTTTGACCGTGGCGGACGAGCAGAGTGAGCTTGCTCGCGCGCTGGCGGAGGGCGGCTTCGGGGTGAACGTGCCGCCGGGGCGCGCCGAGGACTTGGCCCGGGCGCTGGCCGAGCTAGCGGCTGCGCCGGAGCGGCTGCGGGCGTTCCGCGAGGCGGGCCGGCGGTATGTCGCGCAGTTCGAGCAGGGGCGGGTGCTGCGGGATTTCGCCGCCCACTTGACGGCACTGGCGAATCGCGGCGGCGTGCGGTGCGGCCGGCCCAAAGCGGAATGCGAGGTGGTGGGATGAATCCGGTTTCGCTCCTGCCCGCCGGTGTGCTGCTCGCGGTGGTGTGGCTCCAGTTGTTCAACCAACTGCGCTCCGACTGGGCGATCAACCCGCAATATGCCTTCGGGTTCGCCGTGCCGCCGCTCGCGCTGGCGCTGCTCTGGCGGCGCTGGCAGATGCGCCCCGCGCCTGCGCCGGGCGGGGGCCGCGCCGCCGGGCTGCTTGGCGGCGCGTTGCTGCTCTTGCTGCCCATCCGGCTGATCGAGGAGGCGAATCCAGAGTGGCGGCTGGTGCTTTGGGGGCACGCGCTGCTTTTGACCGGCTTCACATTCGCGCTCCTCCAGCACGCGGGCGGGACGCCGTGGCGACGGCACTTGGCGTTTCCCATCTTGTTCCTGCTCGTCTCGGTGCCGTGGCCGGTGCTGCTGGAACAGGCGGTCATTCAAAACCTCATGCGTGGCGTGGCGAGCCTGACGGTGGAGCTGGCGGGTCTGGCGGACATCCCGGCGTTGCGGCACGGCAACTTGATCGAAATCAGCTCCGGCCTCGTGGGCGTGGACGAGGCGTGCAGCGGGGTGCGCTCAGTGCAGACCACGCTGATGGTCTCGCTGTTCCTCGGCGAGCTCTACGCCTTCAATGCCTGGCGGCGCGGTGCGCTCGTGGCGGCGGGGATCCTGGTGGCGTTGCCGGCGAACGTGGGGCGCACCTTCTTCCTGGTGTGGGTCGCGGCGCGACAGGGCTTCGAGGCGATGCACCGCGCCCATGACGGCGCGGGGATGGTGGTCATCTCGCTCGTCCTGCCTGTGCTCTGGGGTGTGGCGTTGCTGTTGCGGCGCGGGTGGAAGCCTGAGCCGGTGAACGCCTCCGCCGCTGGCGTGTCTCCGCAGATGCCGAAATGGAAGACTTCAGCGGTGCTGGTGGGCTTGGTGGTGTTCGCCGAGGCGGGCACGGAGGCGTGGTATCGGGCCCACGAAGGTGGCGTGGTGGCAAACGCCCGGTGGACCATCGCCTGGCCGACGAGGCAGAGCGGCTTCGCCGAACTGGAGATCAGCGACACTGCGCGCGCCATGCTGCGCTGCGACGAGGGGCGGGGCGTGAGCTGGAACGACGCGCGGGCCAGCCAATGGCGGATGTTCTTCCTGCGCTGGGAGCCGGGCAAAAACTCTGCGCAGCTCGCCAAGGGGCACACGCCGGACATCTGTTTGCCGGGCACCGGCCACAAATTGCGCGTCGAGCATGAGCGCGTGCGGGTGGTCGTTCACGGTCTGGACCTGACGTTCCGGCACTACGAGTTCGCGTCCGGCGCACGCACGCTGTTCGTCTTCTACTGCCTGTGGGAGGACCGGCCGGCGGCACCTGGCAGTGACGCGGGCGAGGACGGCACGCAGGGAAGTCGCCTGCAAGCGGTGCGCGCCGGCCGGCGGAACCTCGGCCAGCAGGTGTTGGAACTTGCCGTGGAAGGCCCGATCACGCCGGAGGAGTCCACCGCCGCGTTGCGCGAACAGTTGGGCAGTCTGATTGCGCGCTGACGGACGCGGGCGTCAGACACGGGTTAGTCGGCGGCGCAAGGCGACTTCGCAAGCAAAGCACAACGCACACGCCGCGCTGCCGAGGGCGGCGACCAGACCCGGCTCGGGCACGGGCGTGATGAAGCCGTCCAGGAAGCTCAGGTTGTCCGTGATGCTGGTGGCGTAGAAGGAACTCTCGACCGGGGTGGCTCCGCCGATGAGCTGCCAGCTTCCGTCGCTGCCGAAGTAAAGTCCGCGTGCGTCGAAGATGGCGGCGTTGAAGCCCTGGCCGTCGGTGGCGGTGAGGTTGAACTGGCCGTCCACGGAGTAGTTGATGCCGGCGAGCTGCCACACGCCGCCGCTTTGGAGGAACACCGCGCCACCGCTGTCGCCGCTGCTCAGATGAGCTTCGTTGACGCCGCCAGTGGCGTTGAAGCCGAAGCGGAGCAGGTTGCCCAAGGACGCGCCGCCGGCGGTCACGCCCGCCACGGTGTTCTGGCCCCAGCGCTGGGTTTGGTCGCCGGTGCCCCAGGTCCAGCCCCTGAGCTGGCTGCTGACGGTCACGTCGCTGCCGCGTTGCGTGCCGCGGCCGAAAACGACGGTGCTTTGGCCTAGCGCGCTGGCGGTGCCGTCGCGATACAGCGGCGCGTAGCTGGCGAAGGTGCCGTTGACCCGCCAGACGCGGAGGTCGCTGCCGGGCGAATCAAACACGGCGGTGGTTTGGAAGCTGGACCCGTTGTAGGGTATCCAACCGGCGGACCCATCTAGGCGCGAGGCGAGCTGGGTGAGAAGCTGGGGTGGATGAAACGAAAAACTTCCCGGCTGGCCGAAGTCCAGGT
>JAYTIO010000687.1:0-2390 GCA_043731805.1 Pedosphaera sp.
CTGCGCCCGGACTTGCCCGTGACCGTCGCCGTGCCGTTGCCCACGGCGATGGCGAGGCCGTCCTCGATGCGGACGACCTTGGGATTGCTGGAGGTGAAAGTGACGCTATTTGTGACCTGCCCGAGCAAGGTCTTGCCGTCCGCGAGTTCCAGCACCAGGCGCTGCTCGGCAGCCGGGCCGTCGAGGGTGAACTTGGCGGGGAGCAGGGTGAGGGACTCGGCCCAAACCAGGAACGGCGATAGCGAAAGAAAGGCCGAGAGAAGGCGTGACTTCATGACGGGACAGGCGGACTAAAACAACTCCTTCACCTCGCGCACGCCGAAGTCCACCAGCGCGAACGGCCTCCCCTGCGGACCCGGCAGGTGCGTGTCGAGGTCCAGGCCGAGGCTCTTGTAGATGGTGGCGACGACTTCGCCGGGGTTCACGGGGCGTTCGGCGGGATAGGCCCCGATGTCGTCGCTGCGGCCCACGACGCGGCCGCCCTTCACGCCGCCGCCGGCGAAATACACCGTCCAGCAGTTCGGCCAGTGGTCGCGGCCACCGGCGGGGTTGATGCGCGGGGTGCGGCCGAACTCGGCGAGGTTGCAGACCATCGTGTTGCCCAGCAGGCCACGCTGCGCGAGGTCCTCGATGAGCGCGCTGTAGCCTTGGTCATACATCGGCGCGACGATGTCCCTCATGCCGGCGATGCTGGTGAAGGGCTTCGAGCCGTGGATGTCCCAAGTGATTTCGCCGAAGACGGTGAGGAAGGTGTTGACGGTCACGAAGCGCACGCCGCGCTCGACGAGCCGTCGCGCCAGCAGGCAGCACTGGCCGAAGCGCGTCATGCCGTAGCGCTCGCGGACCTTGAGCGGCTCCTTACTCAGGTCGAAGGCGTCGCGCGCCTGCTCGCTGGTCATCAGGCGGTAGGCGGCGGCGAAGTTCGCGTCCATCAGCTTCGCGGCCTCGCTCGCCTCGAACTTCTTCACCGTGTCGTCCACGACTTGCCGCAACTCGCGTCGCCGCGCCAGCCGGGCCTCGCCGATTTCCTTGGGCGGCAGGAGGTCGGGCACCTTGAACTCCTTCTGCGACGGGTCGGCGTTCAGCACGAACGGGTCGTAAGCCTTACCGAGAAAACCCGCGTCCTGGCCGTGCGGCATATTGCCACCGGTCGCGCCCATCGGCTCGGGGAGGATGACGTGCGCGGGCAAATCGCTGCGTCGGCCTTTGAGAAACTCCAGCGCGCAGCCCGCGTGCGGCGTGATGATGCCGCCGGTGAAGAGCCGGCCCGTCTGCATCATCTGGTGGCCGGTGTCGTGGACCGCCGCCGCCGTGTGATAGACCGACCGCACGAGGGAGAAGTGGTCGGCGACCTTCGCGTGGCCGGGGAGAATCTCGGAGAGTTGAAAATCGCCCTTGGTCGAGATGGCCTTGAACGGCCCGCGAATCTCGCTCGGCGCGTCGGGCTTCATGTCGAAGAGGTCGAGCTGGCTGGGCGCGCCGAGGTTGAAGATCATGATGACTGACTTCTCGTTGCTGCCGCCCGCAACCTTGCCGGCGGCCTGCGCGGCGGAGTAGTCCGCCATCGTGAGGCCGAGCGCGCCGAGCGTGCCGACCTGGAGGAAGTCGCGGCGGGTGATGCCGTCGCAGGTGGTGATGGAGCCGGGTCCGGTGACTTTGAGCATAGGCTGATGTGTCGCATTGAACTTCCCACCGCGTCCACTGACGTGAGGAAGTTGGTTTCGAGTTCTGCGGTAAGATTGACGAACGGGCGCAGCGCGTCCATTGAGTTTTCCACGTTCCCGGCGTGCGGTTCGTGAAATCCCCGTTGTCTTCGCGAGGTGGGCCGATATGCTGCCGCGATGCGTTGCCCGACTGGTTTACTGGCTGTTCTGCTGTTCCTCAGCGCCGCTTTTACCCACGCGGGTGAGGGCAAGGTTCTCAAGGTGCTGCCGCACTTTCTTGACCGCGAGGGGCGCCACACGCGCTCGCCCAGCCTCTATGAGCGCGACGCGTATCAAGCCCACTTGCGGAAGCACCCAGAGGAAATCGCTGCGTTGCGGTTCGATGTGAACTGGTCGGCGGGTGGCAAGCCCGCGAGCCTCCGCCTCCGTGTCGAGGCGCGCGGCGGCAAGGCGGCGGCGCAACCCAAGGTGGTCGAGACAACCGTGAAGCCCGGCTGGACCGGCAGCGCGTGGTCGGCGTTGGCGTTGGACAAGGACGCTTACCAGCAACTCGGGGGCGTGACCGCGTGGCGTGTGACGCTTTGGGACGGCGAGCAAATGCTGGCGGAGCAGAAGTCGTTTCTGTGGTAGCGGGGCAGGGGAGTCAGGCCGGTTTTTCCACCTTCGAGCATGAGCCAATCGCGTAATCCCATCATCATCGCCCTCGACGTGCCACACCTTGAATCC
>JAYTIO010000688.1:0-2058 GCA_043731805.1 Pedosphaera sp.
CCCGCCATGAGCGACCTCGTGTGCCGCAGCCGGGCGGAGCCAGACTGGGCGTGCCATTGCCGAGCCCGGACAGCCCCGCCGCCCAGCACAGGATGAAGCGGGCCACGCTGGACGTGCGCGCGAAACATCTCGCCCGCGCGCCTCTGAGCAGCCGGCAAGTTTTCCCCACTCGCAGCTTGCCGTGCCGCGTTGGTTTCGTTATCCGAAAGCCATGACCTCCAAGGAAGCCTTCATCGCCCTCAACTTGATTGAGCACGTCGGCCCGGTGCGCGTCCGGCAACTGCTCGACCATTTCGGCGACGCGCCGACCATCCTGCGCGCGAATCAGCAGCAGCTCCTCCAGGTGCGCGGCATCGGCGCGGAGACGGCGGCTGCGGTTAGCGGCTGGGAGGGCAGCACGGATCTCGGCGGCGAGCTGAAGCGCATCGCCGACTACGGCTGCCACGTGCTCACGCAGGACGATGCGGAGTATCCCGAGTTGCTCCGGCAAATCTACGACCCGCCCATCGCGCTCTACGTCAAGGGCGCGCTCACCGCGCAGGACAAGAACGCCGTCGCGCTCGTCGGCTCGCGCCAGACCACCAGCTACGGCGTCGAGACGGCGCGCAAGCTCGCGTATCAACTCGCCTACGTCGGCGTCACCGTGGTGAGCGGCGGCGCGCGCGGGATTGACACGGCGGCGCACCAGGGCGCGCTCGCGGCGAAGGGCCGCACCGTCGCGGTCTTGGGCACCGGCATCAACCTCGTCTTCCCGCCGGAGAACGCGGAGCTGTTCCAACGCATCGCGGCGTGCGGCGCGGTCGTGACGCAGTTCCCCTTCAACCGCCCGGCGGACAAGCAAACCTTCCCCATCCGCAACCGCATCGTCGCGGGCATGACGCTGGGCACCGTCGTCGTCGAGGCGAACCTCAGCAGCGGCGCGCTCATCACGGCGAACTTCGCCACGGACTACGGCCGCCAAGTCTTCGCCGTGCCGGGGCGCATTGACTCGCCGCGCAGCAAGGGCTGCCACGACCTCATCAAGAAGGGCGCGAAGCTCTGTGAAGGCGCGGAGGACATCCTGAGCGAGTTCGAGTATTTGTTTCCCGCCTCCAACAAGCTCGCCTCGCCCGGCGAGACCGGCGTGCTGCCGATGGTTTCGCTCTCGGAGAACGAAAACAAAATCCTCGCCGTCGTCACCCATGAAGAGGCGCACATGGACGAAGTCATCCGGGCCAGCGGCCTGCCGGCATCGGCGGTCTCGGTGGGGCTGCTCGGCCTGGAGATGAAGCGGATGGTCCGGCAACTGCCCGGCAAGGTCTTCGTGCGCGTGCGGTGAGCGAGCGGAGCGCCGGCTTCCAGCCGGCCTGCCATGTCCAAACAAGTGATGGCGGTATGTGGCCTGGCCGTGCAGTGGAAAGGGAATCGTGAACCGAATGCCGCAAGCTGGCACCCCGCTGTCAACCCAGCTACGCCGTCAGCCGGCTGGAAGCCGGCGCTCCGTTGCCGCTTGGTTCAGCCCGCCCCGCCCGCTAGCCTCCGCGCCGTGAACCGCCGCCAGACCTTACTCACCTTGGCTGCCGCCGCTGTAGCCGGCCCAGCTCACGGCGCGGGCGTGAGCTACCTCCCCTCGCCGCAGATTCCCCCCGCAGTGCCGCGCGAGTTTCGCGGCGCGTGGATTGCCTCGGTCGGGAACATTGACTGGCCCTCGCAGGCCGGCCTCAGCCCGCAGCAGCAGCAGACCGAACTCATCGCGCTGCTCGACAAAGCCCTCGCCCTCCGCCTCAACGCCGTCGTCCTCCAGGTCCGTCCCGGCTGCGACGCGCTCTACGCCTCGCAGCTCGAGCCGTGGAGCGAATACCTCACCGGCACGATGGGCCGCGCGCCCGAGCCGTATTACGACCCGCTCGCCTTCGCCGTCGCCGAAGCCCACCGGCGCGGGCTGGAGCTGCACGCGTGGTTCAATCCCTTCCGCGCCCGGCACAACTCGGCGAAGAGTCCCGTCGCGGCCAGCCACATCAGCAAGACGCGGCCCGAGCTAGTCCGCACCTACGGCAAGCTGCTCTGGCTCGACCCCGG